>CAMZIP010000097.1 GCA_947307265.1 uncultured Bacteroidales bacterium
ATTTATGCTAAATTGCTCACCTATGATTGATTATCAATTAGTTAGGTTGAATATTCTACTTTCCGATGCAAAACTCTGAAAATACTTTACCGAGGATTTCGTCGGTGGTGATGGCGCCGGTGATGGTGCCGAGGTGGTGGAGGGCGAGGCGGAGTTCTTCGGCCAGAAGGTCGGTGGGGAGAGCCCTAGCAGCGGAAACACCGGAAGCATCGCAAGCCGCGAGGCCCTCGCGGACGCTGCGAAGGGCTTCGGTGCCAGCCTGGAGTGCTTCGAGGTGGCGGGCGGAGGTGATGATAGTGGTCTCTTCGTTGACCAGGCCGGAGTAGAGCGCGGTGATCGCCTCTCGGAGCTCATCGATACCAGTGCCTTCGCGGGCTGAAATCCGCAGGAACCGGCAGTTATCCCTTAGCAGGCGAAGTCCGGCTGTGACCTCATTCGGATCCGAGACTGCGGCATCGACTTTATTGAGCAGGACGAAAATATTCTGCTGCGGGGTGAGCTCCCGCAGGATCGAGGCCACGGGCTCGAAAGCAACATCCCGGGGGTGCGAAAGATCATAAAGCACCAGCACTAGGGACGCATCGGCCAACTTGGCGCGGGCGCGGGCGATACCGATCTGCTCGATCTGGTCGCCACCGTCGCGGATTCCGGCCGTATCGGTCAGACGGAAAAGCATACCGCCGATATTTATACATTCTTCGATAGTATCGCGCGTAGTGCCGGGAATGGGGGAGACGATGGCCCGATCCTCGCCCGCAAGGGCATTGAGCAGCGTGCTCTTGCCCGAATTGGGCGCGCCCGCAATCACCGTAGGAATACCGTTGCGAAGCGCATTGCCCAGGTTGAAACTGTCTGCAAGACGTGTCAGGTGCGCCAGAAGATCATCCAGCAGGACTGCCAGACGCTCGCGGTCAGCAAACTCGACATCCTCTTCGGAGAAATCAAGTTCCAGCTCGATAAGCGATGACAACTGCAGCAACTGCGCACGCATCTCGGCCAATTCATTGCTGAAACCGCCCTTCAACTGCCGCAAGGCGACATCGTGAGCCGCCTCGGTCCGCGCTGCAATCAAATCGGCAACAGCCTCCGCCTGCGAAAGATCCATCTTGCCAGCAAGAAATGCACGGCGGGTAAACTCGCCGGGAAGAGCCATTCGCGCTCCGCCTCCGATAAGCAGCGCAAGGATGCGCGATATGATATAATCGGAGCCGTGGCAGGATATTTCGGCCGAATCTTCGCCCGTATAAGAATGAGGTGCACGGAACACGCTCACGACAACATCGTCCACGGTCTTCGAAGAAGCCGGTTCGACTATCGATCCGTATTGCATCGTATATCCTGCAGCATCGCCGAGACCGTTCCGGCCCCGGAAAATACGGTCCACGCACGCTATCGCATCCGGTCCGCTTACGCGAATCATCGCAACCGCGCCGCCGTGCCCGGTAGCGGGCGCACAGATCGTATCTTCAGTCAGGTATGCCATACATCCGATTTTCTGCAAAATTATGCAAAAAACGCTTTAAAATAGTTAAGTTTGTACTTCTTTAGTAAAGAATATGATTTCATTTATTATATCACTCGTAGCACTCGTAGCAGGCTACTTCATCTACGGTAAATTCGTAGAGCGCGTTTTCGGTGCGGACAACCGTCCGACACCGGCAATTTCAAAGGCAGACGGAGTGGATTACGTCGCCCTGCCGGCGCGCAAGATCTTTATGATCCAGTTTCTCAACATCGCCGGTACAGGTCCTATCTTCGGCGCCATAATGGGCGCCAAATTCGGCCCGGCATCGTACCTCTGGATCGTTTTCGGATGCATATTCGCTGGCGCGGTACACGACTACCTCTCCGGTATGCTTTCGGTCCGTCACGGCGGAGCAGGACTCCCGGACATTGTAGGACACTACCTCGGTCCTCGTTTCAAGATGCTGATGCTCAACTTCTCCATCTTTCTGCTGCTGATGGTCGGTACGGTCTTCGTATTCAGCCCCGCAAAGATTCTCGGAGGCATCTGGGAGCCGCAGTTTATGGTCCATACTTTCGGACGTTACACATTCTGGATTGCACTCATATTCATTTATTACCTGATCGCAACGCTTCTGCCGATCGACAAGGTAATCGGCCGCATCTATCCATTATTCGCATTTGCGCTGTTATTTATGGCCCTTGCGATGATGGTCGTGCTCTTCATCAAATTCCCGGACATTCCGGAAGTTTGGGAGGGCCTCAGCAAGACGGAAGGCGGTTCGCTTACTACCAATCCGATCTTCCCGTGCCTGTTCATCTCCATCGCCTGCGGTGCTATCAGCGGCTTCCACGCCACGCAGAGCCCGCTTATGGCGCGTTGCATCCAGCACGAGAAGCAGGGCAGGCCGATATTCTACGGTGCTATGATAACTGAAGGTATAGTGGCGCTGGTATGGGCTGCAGTAGCAAGTTATTTCTTCTATGGTCATCCGATTCCGGGATACCAGAACATCACCGGCGGCTCCGGAGTACTTGGCGACGTGCCCTCGATAGTCAATCTCGTCTGCCACGACTGGCTGGGCGTCTTCGGCGGCATACTGGCGCTGCTCGGCGTCGTGGCGGCTCCTATTACCAGCGGCGACACCGCATTGCGCAGCGCACGCCTCATCATAGCCGATTTCGCCCATCTCGACCAGAAGCCCATCCGCAAGCGTCTCTACATCTGTCTTCCGATGTTCGCGGCAGTATTTGCCCTTCTGATGTGGGAAATGAAGGACGCCAACGGATTCGAGCGTATCTGGAGTTGGTTCGGCTGGGCCAACCAGACCCTGTCGGTATTTACCCTGTGGGCCCTGACGGTCTATCTGGCCCGCGAACACAAGCTCTTCTGGATAACGCTTATACCTGCGGTATTTATGACCTGCGTCTGCACTTCATTCCTGATGTTCTCTCCGATAGCATTCCATTTCAGCCAGACGGTGGCAAGCATTATCGGCTGCGTCGCAGCCGCTGCTTCGATAGTATTATTCTCGATTTGGTATCGCAGGAGAATACTGAAAGCGTGAGATTTACGAGTTATAATATAAATTAGTACTTTACATAACGCAATGAAATATAGGTTTTTCAGTCGGACGCTTCTCAGCCTGCTTGGAATCCTGCTTCTGGCAGGGTGCAAGCCGGAACTTGACTACGTGGCCGATTCGTTCAAATCCACGGACGCCACGCTCACCGAAGCTGGAGAAACCCTGACGGTGCTCTTCAATTCGGAAAGCGGCAAGGCGACTCTGGATCTCAAGGCTTCCGGCTCCTGGACTGCCGAATTTGTCAACGGCCGCGCATACTGGTGCCATCTTTCGCAGGATAACGGCAAGCGAGGCACCGCCACGCTGACATTCAACGTCGAGCGCAACGGCGAATATGACGAGCGTTCGGCTTCCGTCGTATTTACCTGCGGCAAACTTACCCGCACGGTAGTGGTGGTACAGAAGCAACACGACGCGATGATCCTGACCAGCGGCCGTGAAGACATCAGTTCTGACGGCGGCACGTTCACAGTCAAGGTCGCAACCAATATCGATTATACGTACAGCATTGCGCCCGAGGCTGCCGAGTGGATTCACGACCTGGGCACCAAAGGTCTCCGCAACGAGTCCCTGACATTTGCAGTCGATGCAAATCCTAATCTCGAACGACGCAACGGCGTGATAACGTTCAAGGGTGAGGCAGGTGAAGAGATCGTAACGGTATATCAGAAAGGGGAGGTCCCCTCGATTGTCGTGAGCAGCGCTGAGGTCACCCTGCAGCCGGAGGAAGGCATTATGCAGGTAGAGGTCGCCAGCAATATCGATGTGACGTTCGAGATCCCTTCAGACTGCACCTGGATCGAGGAAGTACGCACCAGGACCATTTCGACGCGCACATATACCTTCGCCTTTACGCGCAACCACAGCCGCGAAGAGCGCAAATGCGAGATTGTTTTCCGGAATAACGATTACGCAAAGGAAGATATCGTCCGCATAACGCAGCAGAAGGCCGATATAGTCCGGAGCGATCTTTCGGTCCTGGTACCCAGCTGCGGAGCGACCATCGCCATCCATACTTCACCGGCCGTCAGCGATGCCGCCCAGCTGCATTTCCCTTACGGCGGGGGCAGTATCGTATCCATGGAAAAGGAAGAAGACGGCAATGTCTTCTACCTCAGTATCGATCCGACCCGGGAAGAGCGCCCGATAGACTGCCTTGTGTACATACCTGGTTTCGACGATCCGGATCTCATCGACATATACCAGTTCGGCACCTGGCCGTCTTTTTCTTATACTACGCCCCGTCGCCAGGTAAAAGCCCCTCAGATCGCGGGACCCGGATCGGTCGTAATATGGGGCGACGGTACGTTTGACCGTTATGATTCGGATCTGGAGCACGAATACTCCAGTGACGGATGGCATACCATCACCGTCGAAGGATATATCTTCCACTCAGTGGAGATTGCAAGGCCCCAAAGCGGAATGTCGTACGATTTCTCAAACCTCAGGCCATGAAAAAGATTGTATTAAGTGCCATATTATTGATGGCCGTCGTTTCTGCCGGCCAGGCAGCTGTCGTCACTCCGCAGCGCAGCGCAGCGGTGGCGGCTACATTTTTCGCCAAAAGCGCGGCCACCAAGGGCATCGCGCCCGCCGCAATGCAGCTCCTGGCAAGTTACCCGGTAAAAGACGCGGCGCAGGACGAGGCACCGGCCTTCTACGTGTACGGGCAGAGTAACGGTGGCTTCGTGATGGTAGCCGGAGACGACGCGGCCCGCCCGATCCTGGCT
>CAMZIP010000098.1 GCA_947307265.1 uncultured Bacteroidales bacterium
CTGCGAGCCTGTCATTCCAAGCGACTTGAGCGTACCGATCATCGGAATCTTGCGGAACAGGATAATCAGCAGCGCTGAAATCATATTGAAACCGGCCACCAGCATCATCAGCACCAGCACCATCACGACATTCAGGTCCAGCAGCGACAGCCAGTCGAAAAGATTGGAGAAAATATCTTTGACCGAAAGGGCGAAAAGTCCGTTCTCGTTATTGCCGTGAAACATTTCGACCTCCTCGACGGCATACAGCGCCTTGTCGATATCGGTCTCGGGGGTGATACGAATCTCGACGCACGAGACATCATCCGGATTCCAGCCCGATACGCGGCGAATCTGACGCAGGTCAATCACCGCAAACGTTTCGTCCATTTCCTCCAGACGGACATCATAGATACCGCAGACGGTGAAATTGCGCGCACGCACCTCCTCGCCCACGAAATAGGCCGTCAATCGGTCTCCCTGCGCAAAATGCAACTTGTCAGCCAATCGCTTCGAGATAAGGATATCGCTGCTTACGCGGCCGCTCAGATTGGGCAGGTCACCGCTGACCAGCGACGAACGGAAGAAATTGAAATCGTAGAGCGAATCCACGCCCTTGAAATAAAGCCCGTGAATCTCATCCCCGGCCTTGATGATACCGCTGCGGTACCCCACTCCGGAAACCGATTCGACGCCCGGAATGGCGCGCAGTTCATCGATATACGAAAGCTGCCCGTCGAACGGATAGGACTCGTTGAAAGGAGTCTGGCCCGGCGGCACGAGAACCACTGAACCCATAAAACCCGTAGCCTTAGCGCGAATCTCATTGCGAAAACCGGACGTCACCGCCACCGCGACTATCATCACGGCAACGCTCAACGCCACCGAAACGAGGGCTATACCATTGCCGCGGCGGGAGAGCCGGCTCGCTATGAAGCGTTTCAGGCCCACGGAGACCTATCGCAGAATTGCGCCGAAGCGCTCCTGGAACATACTGAGCAGATGAGCCATCATCTTTTCGATAGCCTCATCCGTAAGAGTGCGCTCGTCATCGCGGAAGATGAAACTCATAGCATACTGCTTCTTGCCAGGCATAATCTTCACGCCGCGATAGACATCGAACAGGCCCACCTGGCGGAGCAATTTGCGCTCTGCGCCGAATGCCGCCTTGCGAAGATCGGCGAAACTGACCTCCTCGTCGAAGAGCAGAGCCAGGTCGCGGCGAACCTCCGGATACTTCGGCAGCTCGCTGTACTGCACCTTGTTGCGCTTGATAAGGCGGAACAGGACCGGCCACGAGAGTTCGCAGGCGAAAACAGGCTGACGCACGTCGAAACGGCGGGCGAAAGCAGGATTGACCGTACCTGCGGTAGCAAGCACCTTATTGCCGACCTTATAGACGAGACCCTCGCTGAACAGATCTGCGGGAGCCGCATCACATTCGAGATTGTAGATATCCGTACCGAAACGCTTGAGCAGAGTCTCCAGATAGCCCTTGAGCGCGAAATAATGGCCCTGAGCGATCTCGCTGCGCCACATCTTCTGCGCCGGACCGGAAACCGCAAAGCACAGACGCATCTCCTCGTGGTACGAATCCAGGGAAGCGACCGGATTGGCCTCGCCATCCTTAGGCTCGAACGAATACACGTTGCCAAGCTCGAAAATCTTAAGCGAAGGCATCTGGCGATTGATATTGTAAGCGATGACCTCCAGCGCGTTGGGAAGCAGCGACTGGCGCATCACATTGAGGTCCGAGCTGAGCGGATTGACCACCTGCACCAGATTTTCGGCAGGATAGGTCTTCAGGTCGCGATAATAATCCGCCTTGGTCAGGGAATTGTTCATAGTCTCGACGAAGCCCCAGTCCGCAAGCATATTGGAAACGAGCGAACGGACAGCCTCCGGATCGGGATGCTGCGAAGGGTTGACCGAAACGGTCATACGCTCCGGCAGTTCGATATTGTTGTAGCCGTAGATACGGAGCACCTCCTCGACAACGTCGCATTCACGGGTGACATCCACGCGGTACTGCGGGACGAGCACCTTCGCGCCGTCTGCATTGCTCGAGAGGATCTCGAAATCGAGGCTGCGCAGGATACCGAGGATTGCCTCAGAACCTATCTTCTTGCCGATCAAGCGCTCCATACGCGCAAAGTCAAGTTCGACTTCAGCAGGCTTGATAACCTGCGGATAGAACTCCTGCACCTTGCCGACCACCTCTGCGCCGGCCACTTCCTGCAGCAGCAGGGCGGCACGGCGGGCAGCCGTCATCGTTGCCGAAGGATCTACGCCGCGCTCATAGCGGAACGAAGCGTCGGTCTTGAGAATATGGCGTTTTGAAGTCTTGCGGATTGATACCGGATTGAAATATGCCGCCTCGAGGAACACCTCGGTCGTCGTTTCGGTGACACCCGATTCGGCGCCGCCGAAAACACCTGCAAGGCACATCGGGCCGACGGTATCGCAGATGACCAGGTCTTCGGACGAAAGCGTGCGCTCGATGCCGTCCAGCGTAACGAACTTCGCACCTTCATCGGCACGGCGGACCACCACCTTGCGGCCGCGGATCTTAGCCGCGTCGAATGCGTGGAGCGGATGGCCCATTTCATTGAGCACGAAATTGGTAACGTCCACGACGTTGTTGATGGGACGCTGGCCGATCGAGACCAGGCGCTCCTGCAGCCAGGCCGGTGAAGGGCCGACTTTCACGCCGCGGAGCGTGATGCCGATATATCGCGGAGCAAGATCCGCATCGATCACCTGCACGGGAATAGCCTCACCTGCTCCCTCTTTGAACTTGGAAACATCGGGCCAGTGGCGTTCGCAGGGCACGCCGTGCGCCATCATCCAGGCGTACAGGTCGCGCGCCGCACCGATCTGGGAAGCTCCGTCCACGCGGTTGGGCGTAAGGCCGATCTCATATACCGTATCGCATTTGAGTTGCAGGAAATCCTTTGCGCTCGTGCCGGGAACAGCATCTGCCGGCAGGACCATAATGCCTGCGTGGTCGGTGCCGATGCCGAGTTCATCCTCGGCGCAAATCATACCGTTGCTCTCGACGCCGCGAATCTTCGAACGCTTGATCTTGAAATCGCCGCCTTCGCCGTCGGGCAGTTTGGTGCCGATGGTAGCCAGCAGGACCTTCTGGCCCGCAGCCACGTTGGGCGCGCCGCAGACGACCTGCAGCAGCTCCGCATCGCCCGTATTGAGCTTCGTGACGTGGAGGTGATCCGAATCCGGATGCGGGACGCATTCCACGACCTCTGCCACGATGACGCCTGCAAGGCCGCCGGGGATCTGCTCCACCTCTTCTACGTGTTCAACTTCAAGACCGGTATCCGTCAAAATGCGGCCCACCTCCTCCGGAGTCAGGTCGAACTTCAGATACTCCTTCAACCAATTGTACGATACTGTCATATTCTATTTGAAAATCGATTCGATAAATTCTTTGCTGTCGAAAACCTTCAGGTCCTCGATCTTCTCGCCCACTCCGATAAAGCGGACCGGAATGCGGAACTGGTCGCTGATGCCGATGACCACGCCGCCCTTTGCGCTGCCGTCCAGTTTGGTCACGGCAAGCGCCGTCACGTCGGTCGAACGGACGAATTCGCGCGCCTGCAGGAAACCGTTCTGGCCGGTGGAGCCGTCGATGACCAGCAGCACCTCGTGCGGAGCGTCCGGCACGACCTTGCGCATAACGTTGCGGATCTTGGTAAGTTCGTTCATCAGGCCGACCTTGTTGTGCAGGCGGCCAGCCGTGTCGATAATGACCACGTCCGCTCCTTTTGCCACTGCGCTGCTGACGGTGTCATAAGCCACCGAAGCCGGGTCTGCGCCCATTTCCTGCTTGACGATCTCCACTCCCGCGCGCTCTGCCCATACCACCAGCTGATCCACGGCCGCAGCACGGAAGGTATCCGCCGCACCGAGGATGACGCGTTTGCCGTCGGCCTTGAGCTGCGCTGCAAGTTTGCCGATGGTGGTGGTCTTGCCGACTCCGTTCACGCCCACGACCATCATCACGTAGGGTTTCTTCGAGAAATCGAAGGGCTCGTTCGATGCGCTGGCGCCGGTCGCAAGCATATCCTCGATCTCCTCACGGAGAATGCTGTTGAGTTCGTCGGTATTGAGATATTTGTCGCGTGCCACGCGGGCCTCGAGACGGTCGATAATCTTCTGCGTTGTATCGACTCCCACGTCGGAAGTCAGCAGAGCCTCTTCGATGGAGTCGAGCACGTCGTCGTCCACCACGCTCTTGCCTGCCACGGCGTGCGAGAGTTTGGAGAGAAACGACTGCCGCGTCTTCTCCATTCCGGCCTCCATCTGGGCCTGAGACTGAGCCTGCTGCTCAGTAGTTTTCTTGCCGAATAGTCCGAAAAAAGCCATAATCGTTCTTTCTTTCCACTATCCTGCAAATATAACAAAAAATTACTTGCAGACCATTATGTCGAGAATCATCTTGTCGGTGGCCTGCATACCTTCGCGGCCGATGTCGCCAAGATTGGCAATGGTCTTCTCGATATCGTCGTCGATGATGCCGTCGCTGGATGAAATACAGACGCCGTCGAGCGCCAGGACTGCCGACTGCAGCGAGCTCGAAACGCCCGACGCGACCTTCAGCGCGCAGCCCTCTTTCGCACCGTCGCAAACCATTCCGGTAATGTTGCCGATCATATTCTTGATGGCGGCGCATACCTCATCGTAACCGCCTCCGCGGAGATAGACGATGCCGCAGGACGAGCCGGTCGATGCGATGACGCAGCCGCAGAGTGCGGAAAGTTTGCCAAGATGCCCTTTGA
>CAMZIP010000099.1 GCA_947307265.1 uncultured Bacteroidales bacterium
TATCTCAGAGATTCTCAATCCCGCTGTTCCCTTCTCCCCCTGTGAAGAGGGCAGCCGCGTCTGTGAATACTGTGATTTTAGAAAGCTATGCAACAGATGGACGGACTCAAGATCATAAAGGCTTCGGCGGGCAGCGGCAAGACTCACACTCTTGCTTCGGAATATATTTCTCTCCTGCTGCCAAAAAACGGGTCGCAGGACCACCAGGCTTACAAGCATATCCTCGCGGTGACGTTTACCAACAAGGCCACGCGCGAGATGAAAGACCGAATCATCGATTATCTCTATAAGGAGTCCAAGGCCGGAAAGGAGGACAGCGACCGCGCGCGTGAAATGCTCTCCGCCATACTGCACGATTACTCGCAGTTCTCGGTAAGCACCATCGACCGCTTCTTCCAGACGGTGATGCGTTCTTTCGCACGGGAGATAGGGCAGTACGCCTCATACGGCGTCGAACTCGATACCGATACGGTGCTGCAGCAGGCGGTTGACGGAATCTTCGAATCCCTTGACGAGCCGGGCAACGAGAGCCTGCTCCAGTGGTTGCTCCAGTATTCGCTGGAAGTCGTCAACAACGGCGGCAAATGGGATGTCAGCAAGAATCTGAAGGAAATTGCGCAGTTGTTTATGAAGGAGGATTTCCGCCTGATGCGGCGGGATCTCGACCAGCCGTTCGGCGACCGCGAAACGCTGCGCGAACTGGACGGGGAACTGCATACTCTGGCCGGAGATTCGACGGAAGATTCCAAGATCGTGCAGACGGCTTTGCAGATGCGTTCGGAACTCTACCGCCTCGGCATTTTCTCCGACCTTTACCGCCAGATCGATTCGTACCTCCGCGAAAACAATCTCGTCCTGCTTTCCGAGTCGAACGAGATTCTCAACCGGATAATCGACGGCAGCGATACGCCGTTCATATATGAAAAAGTCGGCCTGCGGTTCGACCATTTTATGCTGGACGAATTCCAGGATACCTCGCAGATGCAGTGGCTCAATTTCCTGCCGCTGCTGCGCGAAAGTCTCTCCCGCGGCAACGATTCGCTCATCGTGGGCGATATAAAGCAGAGCATTTACCGCTGGCGCAATTCAGATCTCAACCTGCTCGCCAGCCAGGTCCAGAGCGACCTTGAAGGACAGGTGAAGATCGCTCCGCCGCTCAATCTCAACTGGCGAAGCAGCGAAGAAATAGTCAATTTCAACAACTCGTTCTTCAGTTCCGTCGGAGAATTGCTCGGACAGTTCAAACCGGAAGCAGGCGAGGTCATCAGCCGTTATTATGAAGACTGCGTCCAGCAGGTTGCGAGGGATAAGCAGAAGAATCACGGTCACGTACACGTGGAGTTCATAAATCGCAAGATTGACGAAAATATGACCTGGCGGGACGAATCAGTCTTCCGTATAAAGCACCTGATGAAGCAACTGAGGCGGTCTTACAGCCCGGGCGACATCGCTTTCCTGGTGCGTACCAACAAGGAAGGATTGATGGTCACCAAGCGGCTTCTGGAACTCGGATACAAGGTGGTCACCGAGGAGTCCCTGAAGATTTCTTCGGCTCCCAGCGTGGCCCGTCTGACCTGCCTGCTGCGGTACGCCGTCAATCCTGCAGACAGCATCAATCTGTTCCGCCTGCGAAGCCTGCTTTCGCTGGGCGAGGATGATCCGATTCCCGTCGAAGACGAGGAAATGCCGGCTTCGCTCTACGAGCGTTGCGACCGTCTGCTCCGCGGCCCCGCCGGCCCGGTCCCGGACGAAGAAGCCCTGTTCGTATATGCGTTCCTCGACGAGGTGCTTGCATTTATGTCGCACAACGGCTCGGACCTTGCGGAGTTTATGCGCTGGTGGGATGAGACCGGATGCAAGAAGTCCGTTTCCGCTCCCGACAGCAAGGATTCGGTCACGGTGATGACCGTTCACAAGGCGAAGGGACTTGACTTCGAAGTGGTGGTGCTGCCGTTCCTGGATGAACCGTTTGCCCCCAGCAACAATAAGATTCCGTATATCTGGACGAAGCCTGTCGATGAGCCGTTCTGCAAAGCCGGACTCGTTCCTTTCAAGGCTAAGAGCGATCTTGCGAAGACCATTTTCGATGAGAATTATTACAAGGAGATGACCTCGCTTTGCGTGGATGCCGTCAATACCGCTTATGTGGCGATGACGCGCGCCGTAAGCGAGATGTATATTTTCGCCCCGAAACCGAAGATAAATAAGAACGGCAAGGTGGGCGCTGCCAGTCTGGGAGTTGCTTCGCTGCTGTATCAGCACTTGCAGGGCAGGTTAGGGCTTGTGGATGATTTCTCTACAGGCGTGGTACGTATCCCGCCCGAAGAACCCGAGCCGCCGGCTGTCAGCGCTATTCCGGTGCCGTTCGTTTCGGTCGCTTCTTCTGAACGGCTGAAACTGCGCCTGCGCGGTGCGGATATTTTCTCCCGCGAGGAAGGCATCGTCAATCACGATATTCTCTCGCGCATCAATACCGCCGCCGATATCGCGGCTTCGGTGCGTGAGGCTGTCGCCCGGGGCGAGGTGCCTGCCGCCGACGGGCGGCATCGCATCGAGTATTTCGCTTCGCTGCTCTCATCCGTTGCTTCGCGTCACTGGTTTGACGGTACCTATAAGGTGCTCAATGAAGTTACCATCCTCGAAGGTGATAAGGTGCACCGCCCGGACCGCGTGCTTCTGGAGAAAGTGCGGGACGGAGATGAGAAGGGCAGTGCCGTTGTCATAGATTATAAGTTCGGCGCAGAGCAGCGTGACAGTTATTACCGCCAGGTGCGCCGTTATGTTTCCCTGCTTCGCAAAATGGGTTACCGCGACGTGCAGGGATTTATCTGGTATTGCAATCTGAATGAAGTTGTCGAGATATAGTCTTTTGCGTCCCGTTCTTGTCGCCGCCGCACTGCTGCTTGCAGTGCTTCCTTTGCGTGCGCAGTATTATTCGTTCGGCAACGAGCCTTCCGGCATCAAATGGCGCCAACTCAGCAGCCCGCATTTCCGGCTGGTCTATCCGGCCTCGTCCGATTCGCTGGCGCGCTGCTACCTCAATGCTCTCGAAACCGAGTGTCCGAAGATTTCGGAGGCGCTCAGCATAGAGATCAAGCCGATTCCGGTGGTTCTGCATACCAATACCGTACTGAGCAACGGAGCCGTCTCCTGGACACCGAAGATTGTCAATCTGATCACTTCTCCGGATCCGTACGGACCGCAGACGCAGCCGTGGCTGAACGAACTTGCGAATCACGAACTGCGGCACGTGGGACAGTGCCAGCATTTTACCGGCGGTATGTGGCGTTGGCTTTCGTATGCGATTGGCGAGAATGCGCCCGGTATCGCGATGGCTCTTTTCGCCTCCTCGATGATGATGGAGGGTGATGCCGTGCTTTCGGAGACTCTGCTGTCGGAGTCCGGCCGCGGCCGGAATGCGGAGTTCCTCTCGTATATGAGGGCGCTCTATCTGCAGGGCAAATTCCCTAATTACGACCCCCTCGAACTCGGTTCGTACCGCAAGATGAATATCAATAAATACGCTATCGGTTATACGCTGACGGCGACTGAGATACTTAGCAAGAACAATTATTTCCAATCCGGGCAATACTTCCAGATGAAGGGTAAGAATCTCAATCCGGTATGGGATGAGTTCCGTGCCGACAGTCTGCGTTCGGCTCCTACGCGCCGCAGTATGGTCGATAGGGCGAAGGCGATTTTCGGCAGTATGTGGGACGTGGATTTCGGACAGAGAACGGATTTTACGTCCTGCGATACGCTGACCGGAGTGCCCGATTATTATACCGAATATGCGACTCCGGTGCTGGTGGAGGATGACCTTTCTCCGCTTTACGGCTCGGTGATTTCGCGTCGTTCAGGTCTGGACAATGCCGCCGAACTGGTGGCTGTCCGCCCCAGCGGAAGATGCGAGCATCTGCGGTGGATGAGCAGCTACAGTTCGAAGCTGACCGCTCCCTCCGGCGGACGTATCTACTGGTCTGAACTCAAGATGGACGGAACGGCTTCGCTGGAGAGTTTTTCGGTGATTCACTGGCTCGATATTTATTCGCTTGAAAGCGGAACCATAGGCGATCCTCACGGGAAGTTTTTCAATCCTGCAGTGGCAGGCGATTCGCTCGTGGCAGCGGTCCGTTACCGTACTGACGGTGTGACGGAACTCGTACTGATGGATCTGGCGGGCGAGGAGACAGCCGTTGTAGAGGCTCCCTCCGGCTTCCAGCTGGTCGAGCCCGCCCTCCTCGGCGACACCCTCTACTGCTCGGCCGTCGGCCCGGACGGAATGGGCGTGCTCTCTCTTGAGCCGGCTGAGCGTGAGCCTGGTGGAGACGAGACAAGTTCATTATTTGCAAAGCAGAATGCGTGCAAAAATGAATTGGCGAGGCGCGCGGGAGAAGCCGGCAACTTTGTCTGGACCACCGCAATAAAGCAGCAACGGGCGGCAATCCACGATTTGCGGGCCGGGGCCGACTGCCTCTACTTTATGGGCGACCTGGACGGCGTAATGAACATCTACGCCTGGTTCCCGCAGTACGATGCCCTCGAACAGATCGTTTTCTCGCCATACGGCGCGGACGAACCGTACTTTGCTGCAGACGGCAGCCGCCTCATCTGGTCGTCCGTCGGGACGGACGGCAAGCTGCTGGTCGAGACCGCGGTCGATTCGCTTGCCAGCAACAGTTTCCGTTTCAGCGACAGATATGAAGACAAGGT
>CAMZIP010000100.1 GCA_947307265.1 uncultured Bacteroidales bacterium
CCTTCGGATGACCAGATGCCCGAGGGGATGCGCACGCTGCTGCAATGGTATGCCCTTGAGATAGGTTACGCCCGCTCCCGGGGCTGGGAGCCGGATGCTTCGACCAGGCAGCTGTGGGAGGACCCCGCCGCAGCCGTTCAGTCTTCGACGCCCGTTCTGCTCCAGACCCCTACCTGGAATCAGTGGAAGCCCTTCAACGATATGTGCCCCAAAGTCAGCGGGCAGGAGTGCCCCTGCGGATGCGTAGCCACGGCAATGGGTATCATCATGCGATATCACAAGTGGCCCGATGCAGGCGTCGGTACGCTGCCCGGATATGAATTCGGATGGAATGGCTTTAATTATATGCACAGCATTCCCGACCAGAAACTCGGCCACAGCTACGACTGGGATGCCATGCCTATGAGCTACAGCGGCAGTTATTCGCCCTACGCCGGCCAGCAGGTCGCCCAGCTGATGTTTGACCTTGGAGTAATGAGCAATATGTCATACGCTCCGGAGGGTTCGGGAGCGGCCGACAATTCCGCTCTATACCTGGCCAAATATTTCAAATACGACAAGCAGATCAGATATTACAGCCGTGACGGGTTTATAAATGATGAGCGATGGGAGAGCTACATCCGGAACGAAATCGATGCCGGCAGGCCCGTGTTTTACTGCGGATACTCAGGAGGCGGCGGGCACGCATTCGTCCTGGACGGATACCGCGACCGTTATTTTCATATCAATTACGGCTGGGGAGGAAACAGCGATAATTATTATACCATAACGCCTGTCGAGGGACACGCCGGGGATCTGCTGCAATACAACAGCTGGCAGTCTATGGTTATCAATATAATGCCCGATAAGGGCGGCGAGCCATACATTCCCCTTACCCTTAACGGCTTCGCATCCTTCGGATGGGATTTCCAATCCGACACCTTCCCGGTAGAAAGCATCGGATTGTACAAGTATATTCCGACTTCAGACGGAAAGACCGAACTCACGTATTGCCTTTACGACAAAGCCCTCAATCATAAGGAGACTCTCTGCGAGCCGTTTATCGTCGGGGAGGGAGAGGTTGTCGAGGCTCCGGCAGTGACCTGCAGGGCCCCTTCAAACGTAGCCCACGGAGATTACCTGCTCCTCTCCAGGCGTGACGGCTTAGGCGGATGGGAGCCCCTTGCATTTAACGACCGCAGGTCTTACTGCCAGTTCGACAGGGAGACTCCGCTGGCGGATATGATCTCCATCGGGCACACCTACGGCAGCGTTATGACTGGCAGCAAGAACTACAACGAAGCGGTGAACCTTTACCTCAAGGCATTCAAGGATATCTACTGGGAGCTTCGACTCAAGAGCGGGGAGGTACTGATCAAGAGCGTGCAGACATCGTATAATTATTACCGTTATCTGACACATTATCACAACGGCGAATACTTTTTTACCTCGCTCAGCGAAATCGACTCTTACGATCCGGAAAGACCATACTTCCAGTTCTTTCTTCCTCCGGGCGAATACGTCTTCTACTTCCGTAAATTTGACGAAGAGCTGACCATCGACGTCAAACTGTAGCCTTTCGCCGGCTTCACACTCTTTATGCCCGGTCTTGTCATTCCCGACTTGATCGGGCATCTTTTATTTGGTAAAGTGCGGTTAGTTGGTACAATTTTGAACCGACCTACCGCAAAAAGGGCCGTTTTTGCGGTTAGTTGGTACCATTTCATACCGACCTACCGCACTTGCCGGCTTAAGCGTAGCAACGGAAAAGCAGTTTCTTTCGGCGGGCTTGTCCACCCCCGGACAAGGGCAGGGGGAGGGGCCCGTGCCAGACGAGTTCCTGCGCAGCAGGGACGAAGGCTGGTATGGGAGGGGCCGTAGCGAGCGACGAAGTCGCGAGAGAAGTTCCGCAGAAAGAAAGCTGCTTTCCGTGCGGAGCAAAATAAGCCGGCGGTTACAGGAAAGAGAAAAAAAAAGGTGACTCGCGAGAGCCACCTTTTATTATTAAGTATTGCGCTAATTAGTTGTTCTTCAGGTAGTCGTTATACTTATTGTAATTTGCCATATAGTCATCACCACGATCGCGGAAGCGGAAGTAGATATTCTTCAGGTATTCTGCGATAGCAGCCTTGATCTCAGGATCGTCGGTCATTTCGAACGACTGCTCGAAAGGCTCGATAGCGGTCTCGAGAGACTTCTCCATTTCCTTCAGGAGAGCATTGTACTTCGCATCGTCATACTCGTCGTTAGCCTTGGTCTGGAGATCGACGGCGTGCTCGTAATAGAGGATACCGACGCTCAGGATACCGAAGACATAATTCGGGTCGATTTCAGTAGCCTTGCGGAAATACTTTTCAGCGCTCTCGATATCGCCGAGCTGCTTGTATACATCACCCTCGACATAGTAGAGACTTGCATTGGTAGGCTCGTTAGCCTGTGCAGCGTGGAGAAGATCGAAAAGCTTCTGCGGATCCTCGCCGGTGCTGCGATAGAGATTGATCAGGCCGACCAGCACGCCCTGGCTCTGCGGATAGAGTGCGAAACCATCCTCGAGGACCTTCTTTGCCTTCTCATTGTCACCCTCTGCGAGGTAGATATTCGACAGGTTGGAGAAGACGTTGCCCTTCTGGTAATTACCCTCTGCGATGCAGAACTCGTAAGTAGCGATAGCATTGTCGCGGTCGCCTGCGAGAGCATACATAACACCAGCGTAATAGTAATTGGTCTCATCCTTCTCGCCGAGGCGGGTCTTCAGTTTGGCAGCCTTTTCATACATCTCGGCAGCCTTTGCGAAATTGCCGGTCATATAATTGGCGTAAGCCTCCATCGTCATCTTCTCGTGCAGACCCTCCAGGCGGATATTGATCTCATCCTTCTTGCTGCCCTTGGTATCCACCTCAAGGCCCTTGAAGTATGCATCTGCAGCATTCTGGAGCAGATCGCCCTCGATAGCGGGCTTGGTCACGATAACGTAATAGAGCTCCTTGTCACGATAGACGTCAACTGTGTAGGCAGCGTCGCCGATAGTAATATCGCGTGTCTCGAGAATCACCTGCTTGCCGATGATGAGCTTCATGTCGGCGCGCGCAGTACCGCGGACGATATCGTTCGTAGGAAGATCGTATGCATCGGTATAAGCCTTACCGAGAGACATCCACGTTGCAACCTTCTGAGCCTTCTTGGCGTCCTGAGATGCGACAAGAGCCTTGTCGATAGCCTTCTGCGCGGCATCCGGGGACTTGGGCTGGGCTCCGGCCAAAGTAACGCTGAGAATCAGCGAAAGTGCGAGGAAAAATCTTTTCATAATATCAGAATTTAATTATTGTTTTCGTTTGCTTTGGTTTCATTTGATTCAACTACCGTGCCGTCCGCGACAACCTGCTCTGCAGATGCCTCAGGGGCCGTTTCTTCGTCCTCGTGATCCACGGTGCAGACAGATGCGATGCTGTCGCCCTCGCGCAGGCTGATAAGTTTCACGCCCTGCGTTGCGCGGCCCGAGACCTTGATCGAAGCGACCGAGGTGCGGATGGTGATACCGGACTTGTTGATGATCATAAGGTCGTTGTCTTCGGTGACAGCCTTGATGGCTACCAGTTCGCCGGTCTTCGGGGTAATCTGGATGGTCTTGACACCCTTGCCGCCACGGTTGGTGATGCGGTATTCGTCGAGATCGGACTGCTTGCCGAAGCCGTTTTCGGAAACGATGAGGATACGGCGGTTCTGGACTGCGGCCTCTTCAGGATTGACGCAGACCATACCGATAACTTCGTCGTCTTCGTCGATGGTGATACCGCGGACACCGGTGGAATTACGGCCGATGGCGCGAGCGTTCTCCTCGTTGAAGCGGCAGCAGCGTCCCTTGCGGCCTGCGAGCAGAATCTCGCTGTTGCCGTCGGTGAGGACTGCCTCGAGCAGTTCGTCATCCTCGCGGATATTGATAGCGATGATACCGTTTGCCCTCGGGCGGGAATAAGCCTCTACGAGAGTCTTCTTGATGACACCTCGCTTGGTGGCCATCACGATATAGTGGCTCGTGATGAATTCCTCGTCATTGAGGTTGCGGACATTGAGGTATGCCTTGACCTTGTCGTCCGGCTCGATCTGGATGACGTTCTGGATGGCGCGGCCCTTCGAGGACTTGGTGCCTTCGGGAATGTCATAGACCTTAAGCCAGTAGCACTTGCCGTTCTGCGTGAAGAGCATCAGCGTGCTGTGCATATTCGCGACGTAGATGTGCTCGATGAAATCCTCTTCGCGCGTCGTGCTGCCCTTGCTGCCGATGCCGCCGCGGTTCTGCGTGCGGTATTCGGTGAGGGAAGTGCGCTTGATATAACCCATATGGGAAATGGTGATGACCACGTCCTCGTCGGGATAGAAATCTTCAGGATTGAAATCTTCGGCGGAAGCGACAATCTCGGTGCGGCGCTCATCGCCGTACTTAGCCTTGAGCTCCGCGAGTTCGTCCTTGATGATGGCCATCTGCATATCTTCGTTCGCCAGGACGTCGCGCAGATAGTTGATAAGTTTCTGGAGCTCGTCGAACTCTGCCTGAAGTTTGTTGCGCTCCAGACCGGTCAGCTGCTTGAGACGCATCTCGACGATTGCATCTGCCTGTACCTGCGAGAATCCGAACTGTGCCATCAGGCCGTTGCGGGCTTCTTCGGTCGTCTTGGATGCACGGATTAGAACGATGATCTCGTCGATGATGTCCAGCGCCTTGAGCAGGCCTTCCA
>CAMZIP010000101.1 GCA_947307265.1 uncultured Bacteroidales bacterium
TTTTCCCTGACGATGAACGGGGGTACTGCGCTGCCGGATGGTTCGGGATTAGCCCGCGCCTGCCCCCGCTGACGCGCGGTGGTTCGGGATTAGCCCGCACGTTGTGCGGCCTTTTCCCTGGCCGCTCGCCGCGGGGGCCCTTGCAAGCATAGAGGAGATATACGAGATGAAAGTGGCACGCTGCAAGCGTGCCTGTCCTTTTGTAATACCCGGGCCATCTTGAAAGCTAGCTTTCAGAGTGGCCCGGATATTACAAAAGCCGGCTCTTGGCCGGCTTTCATCTCGTTATCGTTGAGATTATGCTTGCGGAAGGTGAGGGATTCGAACCCCCGGAACGTTACCGCTCAACAGTTTTCAAGACTGCCGCCATCGACCACTCGGCCAACCTTCCTTCAAGGACTGCAAAGTTAATAAAAAAATTACTCCTCCGGCAAAGCTTTTAATGATACTTCCTCCAATTCCTGTCGATTAACCTGCTTTCCGCCAAGTCGAACGACATTGCGGGCGGCTGTGATAATGCTCTGGCCGGAGTCCTGGAGTTTAACCAGACCGCTGTTGTAGGTATTGTGGACGGCCAACAGGCGCTTGCCGAGATCCTGATAAGACTCATAAAACGCCTTGACTCGCTTGATCATCAGATCGGAAGCATCCATAATCTCGCTGATATTGCGATCCTGGCGATATTTATTCCAGGTAAGCTGCACAATCTTGAGGAACGGCATCACGGACTGCTCGGTAGTGATAAGAATGCCGCGCTCATAAGCCTGCTGCCAGAGCATCGGTTCGCGGTCGAGCGCTACGCGGAATGCCTGGTCGATCGGCATAAACATCACCACATAATCGGCGAACCGCTTCGAACGGTCCACCTTCTTGGCATAATCCTTACGGGCAAGTTCGTCGATATGATTGTGAATGCTGCGCAGATGTGCCTTCATAGCGGCATCGGCAGCCTCGGGGGACTCTGCATTGACAAACTCCACGAACGCCGTCAGAGACACCTTCGAGTCAACTATAAGGTCCTTCTCCTCCATTCCGTCCTTGAAATGGAAAACGAAATCGGGACGGGAAGCATCTTCTCCGGCCACCTCGCGGTCATAGTGCATACCCTGTATCAGACCTTCCTGCGCAAGGATTGCATCGAGTTTGTTCTCACCCCAGCAACCCTGCATTTTCGGCTTGCCGGTAAGTGCCTCAGAAAGATGGTCAGCCTTCTGGCCGATGGACTGGGTCTTCTCCCCCAGTTCCTTGACCACGCTGTCGAACCTTTCGCGAAGCGCAGTAGCGGACTTGGCGTGCTCCAGTTCGTTGGTCTTCATCGCGTCCTGCATCTTGTCGATGCTTTCCTTAAGCGGCGCGAGAATCTCACCGATGCTGTTCTTATTGCCTTTGCTGAGATCTTCCTGACGTTCTTTAAGCAGTTTGCCGTACTGGTCGGACATCTCGGCCTTGATAAACTTCAGTTCGTTCTCGATATTCTCGCGATGCTTCTTCTCCTGCTCTTCGAGCGAGCTTTTCATCCCCTCCACCTGAGTCTCGAGACGCGCAATCTGGGCGCGGCTGGCTGCCTCCTGCTCGCGGAAAGCCGTTTCCTTCTGGCGGAACTCTTCTTCCCGGGCGTGCAGTTGCTCCTGCAGGGCATTTTCGCGGCCGCGAACACGCTCCCTAACGATAAGATAGGTAACGAGCGATGCAAGCAGAGCCGCTACTGCAATGGCGGCGACCAACAACCAGACAGTCATTTATTCTGAGATGTGTTTACGTTTCTCGGAGGGCGTCTCGACCGACGAGGAGAAGAAACGCCAATGGAAGATAAGCAGATAGATTGCACCGCAAGTGATGCAGCTGTCCGCAAAATTGAATATCGGCTGGAAGAAGAGGAAATGCTTGCCTCCCCAAATCGGAATCCACGACGGCAGGTCGGTATCGATAATGGGGAAATACAGCATATCCACCACCTTGCCCATCAGGAAGCCCGAATAGCCTCCGTCGGCAGGCAGGAACTGCGCAACCTCGGTTGCAGTGCTCTGGGAGAACAACATCCCGTAGAAAAGCGAGTCGATGATGTTGCCCATCGCGCCGCAGAGAATGGCCGCAAGACCAATCAGGACGCCGGTAGGAACATCGTCCCGACGTAGCAGCTTGCGCAGCCAGACGATGATGAAAACCACCAGCACTACACGGAAAAGGCTAAGTATCAGTTTGCCGACGTCACCGCCGAACTGCATACCGAAAGCCATTCCCTTGTTCTCCACAAAGAGTATCTGGAACCAACTGCCGAAAACCGGAATGCTCTGCCCCAGAGTCATATTGGTCTTGACCAGGAATTTGATTACCTGGTCAATGACGAGAAGCAGGACAACGAACGCAGTGAGTTTGAAACCCTTGCTCAACTTCATCTATCGTGCTCCTTTTTCTTTGGATTCGACGCTGAGGGTAGCGTGCGGTACCAGGCGGAGCCTTTCCTTCGGAATCAGTTTGCCGGTCTGGCGGCAGATACCGTAGGTCTTGTTCTCAATGCGGACGAGCGCAGCCTCGAGGTTCTGGATGAACTTGTACTGGCGGGCTGCCAGCTGGCTGGACTCCTCCTTTGAAAGTGCGGATGCACCTTCCTCCAGCAACTTGAATGTCGGGGACGTATCCTCGGTATCATTGCTGGATTCGTGATCGACAGACTGCTTAAGAGCATCATACTCCTGACGTGCCTTCTCAAGTTTCTCGAGAATAAGTTCCTTGAACTCCTGAAGTTCTTCGTCGCTGTAGCGCACCTGCGGGGTGAGGTCGGTGTTTTCTTCCATATCCTAATGGGTATTGTAATGTGCAAATATATAAAAAATCAATTACTTAACACGAGTGACAGCAATTTGCAGAGTACCGTCCTCCCACTCGACTTCCTGTGCTCCCGCGGGCATCTGATCCGCAAAAACAATGGAAGCCGAGAGAGTCTGCTCGCTCACGTACTGGCCGAACTGCTGAAGTGCATCTTCAACTGCAGGATTGTGCGAAAGCGTGACATTGACGCGGTCGGTAACCTGGAATCCGCTATCCTTGCGGAGATTCTGGATGCGGTTGATAAGTTCGCGGGAAATACCCTCGCGACGCAGTTCGTCGGTAATGGTAATATCCAGTGCAACCGTCAGTTTGCCTTCGGAAGCCACGAGCCAGCCCGGCATATCCTCGGAGGAAATCTCATAGTCTGCAGGTTCGAGAACTACGTCTCCTCCCGGGAGTGCCAGGGTATAAACCCCCGCACGCTCGATATCGGAAATAACCTGCTGGTCAAGAGTTCCGAACGCAGCCGCAATCTCCTTCATCTGCTTGCCGTAACGCTTTCCGAGAGTCTTGAAATTGGGCTTGATTTTCTTGGTAATCAGGCCTGCAGTATCGTGGATAAACTCTGCCTGCTTAACATTCACCTCATTGAGAACCAGTTGCTTAACCTTCTCCAACTGAGCCTCTACTTCAGCATCGAGGACAGGGATGATAATCTTGGCCAGCGGCTGGCGGACCTTGATGTTGACCTTGCGGCGAAGCGCAAGAATCATCGAGGTGCTCTTCTGCGCGAGTGCCATACGCTCCTCGAGTTTCGGGTCGATGCAAGTTGTATCAGCCTCGGGCATACGAGTAAAGTGTACCGAAGTCGCACCGGGAACCAGGTCGCAATAGAGATGTTCCATATAGAAAGGCGCAATCGGTGCGGCGAGCTGTGCTACGGTCACCAGCGCACGGTAGAGAGTCTGGTAAGCGGAAAGTTTGTCCGGAGTAAGTCCGCCGCCCCAGAAACGCTTGCGGTTGAGACGGACATACCAGTTGCTCAGGTCGTCGCAGACGAAATCCTGAATCAGACGGCCCGCCAGAGTGATATCATAATCCTCATATGCGGCATTGACCTTGACAGTCAGGGTATTGAGCAGCGAAAGCAGCCAGCGGTCGATCTCCGGACGGTTGGCGGTAGCCACATCTGCCGCTGCGGGGTCGAATCCGTCCACATTTGCGTAAAGCGCAAAGAACGAATAGGTATTGTAGAGCGTGCCGAAGAACTTGCGGCGGATCTCATCTACTCCGGACATATCGAAGCGGAGATTGTCCCAAGGCTGAGCATTGGTCAGCATATACCAGCGAAGCGCATCTGCACCGTATTCGTCAAGTGCCTTGAACGGGTCAATCGCATTGCCGAGGCGCTTGGACATCTTGTTGCCGTCCTTGTCGAGCACCAGGCCGTTGGAAATGACGGTCTTATAAGCGCAAGTGCCGCTTACCATCGTATGGACTGCGTGCAGCGTATAGAACCAGCCGCGGGTCTGGTCCACGCCTTCGGCGATGAAATCAGCCGTCTGCGTGAAACAGTCTTCGCCGAGGTGCTTCAGGCCTTCCTGGGCATACGGCATTGCACCTGAATCGAACCACACGTCGATCAGGTCGCTTTCGCGGGTCATCTTGCGGCCATCGTCGCTGACCAGGAAAATCTCATCCACGTACGGACGGTGGAGGTCGATGCGGTCGTAATTCTCTGCAGAGAAATCACCCGGCACGAAGCCCTTGTCACGCAGCGGGTTGGACTTCATAAATCCAGCCTCGACCGCGCGGTCGATCTCTTTATAGAGTTCTTCTACCGAACCGATGCACTTCTCCGCGGTACCGTCGGCGGTGCGCCAGACGGGA
>CAMZIP010000102.1 GCA_947307265.1 uncultured Bacteroidales bacterium
AACGTTGGTAACCGCCTCTTCCAGTGCAAGGTTCAAACCGTCCTCGACATCGGGGCTGAGTTTGGAAGCCTTGACTGCATCGGAAATGAATGCGGGCAGAAGTTCGATCTTGTTGATATCGTTGGGAAGAGTAATTCTCAGAGTCGAAGGCAGGTAGTGGATGAACAGGACCGTAAGGTCATCGCTCTGGGGAGCGCCGTCCACGAACATAGTGACTTCGTGCTCGATATCGTTGAGATGATCCTTGGCGCCCTTGCGGCCGCGGAGAACATTGTCGAGACGTTCCTCGCCGAACTGATCGTGATAGAAATTCTCAGCCTCGGTAAGACCGTCGGTATAGAGGCAGATAGCGTCGTCGTAATTGAAAGCGATCTCCTGCTCCTTGAACTGCGTGCCGCCGATGATACCCAGCGGGAGATTGGGCTCCACGGGGAGAGTGCGGATATCGTCGGTCAGGATGCGCGGCGGATTGTGGCCCGCGTTGCAATAGCGGAGCAAGCCGTTCTTCAGATCAAGTACGCCGCAGAAGAAAGTGGCGAACATATTGCTGTCGTTCATCGAAGAGAGACCGTCATTCATTGCGGTAACGATGCGGCCCGGGCTGTCTTCGGTCGAAGAGATATTGCGGAAGGTGGTACGCGTCACAGCCATCACCAGTGCAGCCGGGACACCCTTGCCGCTCACGTCACCCACGCAGAAGAACAGTTTCTCGTCGCGGATGAAGAAGTCATACAGGTCGCCGCCCACCTGCTTTGCAGGAACTATGGTAGCGGCCATATCAAGATCGTGCCTCTCGGGGAACGGAGGGAAGGTCTTGGGGACCATAGACATCTGTATGCCCGTGGCAACCTGGAGTTCGTTCTGGATACGCTCGCGCTTCATATCGAGGTCGTTTGAATGAGCCTGCTCGCGTATATAGGCGCGAAGCATAAATATGATCATCGCAAGACCCAGCAGCTGCATAAACAGGACGACCGTACCCATCTTGCGCAGTCCGCCGAAAACTTCATTCTCGGGGATAACTATGGACATTGACCATCCCGTATGCTCCACGGGAGAGAAATAGACAAAACTGGTAGAACCCTTGTACTCTATCGAAACGTTGCCTGATTCGCCGGAAAGCAGAATATCCGAAAGGCCCGTAAGACCGGTAGTATCATCAAGCGTAGATACAAATTCATTGAGGGTATTCTTCATCGTCAGAGTCTCGATCGGGCTGACCATAATACGGCCGCTGCGACTGAGCATCAGACTGAAAGCCTTGGGATACACCTTGACATCGGCGACAAGCGACGAAAGCCATTCGAGGGAAATGTCCGCAGTAAGGACTGCCGCTGCACGCCCGCGCCTGTCATAGATCGGCACGGAGAAAGTGGTCATCAGCATTTCGCCGCCGCCCTCGTCCACATAGGGCTCCGACCAGTAACCCTGGCCAAGTTCGAGCGGGCGGGTAAACCATTCCTGCGAAGGATAATCATACGCCTCGGTAGCAAGCGAACGGAAGATCAGTTCGCCCGCCTCGTTGGAATAGACGTACGGCGAGAAAAGCGGCCTGGTCTTATCATAACCGGGAACAAGGGCCACGGTCGAACCGACCACCACAGGATTATCCTCCACCAGTCGCTGGCTGACACGGAACATACTGTCCGGATGCTCCAGCGTCCACTGGGTGATCCAGATGCTGTTGCGGACAGCCGCCTCCGCCTGGTTGATAATGTCCAGGATTCGATTGTTGGTGGCTTCCAGTTGGCTTTCAGCGCGCAAAGTAGCCTCCGTACGGATGCTTTTCTGCGAGTAATAAAACTGTACGAGAGCGGTTGCCTCAAGCGTCATTGCTGCGATGAACACCAGCAATACCGCCTTTCTTCTACCGGCCTTCTTTTCTTTTGTCATTGCTATTTAAGGATTGGAGCAAGCACTTCACGGAATTCCGGCATAGGCCTGCGGGTATCACGTTCAATTATAAGTGTCTTAAGACCGGCGTAAGGGCTCACCAGTTCGGTGGCTTCCTTGACGGAAACGCCCTTGCCGAAATATTCGGGTACGAAGAACTCCCAGAACTTGGTCGAGAGCGTCTTCGGCATATGGAACGTATTGCTGATGAACTCCTCGTCGCTCAGGCAGCAGCAGAGATATACCATCGACACGTCGAAAAGATGATTGCCCCAGCAAAAGTCGCCGAGGTCGATGAAGTAGCGCTTGTCACCCACGAAGATGGCGTTGCTGTACTGCAGGTCGCCGTGTACCGCCGTATCCTCGTCCGGTGTATCGGAGATGAAACGCGTGAGTTTGTCCTTCTCCTCCTTAGTGAAGAAAGGATTCTCCGCCAGCAGGCGGAAATAGCGGTCCTTGACGTTTTCGAAAACCGAAGTATCCACGTGGGTAGCGTGAAGCTGTTTGCACATCTGTGCGAATTCCGTCGCGAACTGCTCAACCTTTTCAGGCTCGTCGCCGGTCGCGCGTGAATACGACTTCTTGCCCAGGATGCGGTGGAAGCGGATGCCGTAGCGGCCGTCCTCGGTAACCACGTAATCACCGGGCTCGGGCGTGGGAATGCCCATTTCAAAGACCTTGCGGGCGAGGCACATCTCATCCAGCGGCTGGGTTATCTTGCCGGGGAAATAGAGTTTCAGCATCACCGAAGGGTCGGTCTTATGATCGAAACTCTCGCCGTTGGCGCCGCCACCGGAAAGCACGTAATCGTCAAGCGAAATTTTGATTGCTTCCATTATGCAAATACTTGGTTTATCAGTCGTTCAAATTCCTGGAATGCGAATGTATCTTCCAGTTCGCGGAGCGAATCGGCCAGGCCGCGGTAATGCCATTCGTGGTCCTTGCGGTCCTTGGCGTGGAAGAGCGACCAGAGCGCATCTCCCTGCATCGCATAGTCGCGTGCGATGGCCCTCATATTGGAGAGTTTGTCGCCGAGAGCGACCATCTTCGCATCGTGGCTGGCCTTGGCAAGGCGCTCGATGGCGGCTTTCTTGCGGTCGTGCCAGCTGTCCGATTCGGAGACTCCTGCAACCATCTCGTCACTTTCCGCCGCCACCAGCGCAGCGATGCGTTCGCCGAATTCGGCGCGGATCTGCTCCACCGTAACATCCGTATCCTCTACCGTATCGTGCAGCGCGGCTGCGGCCAGCAACTCCTGGTCGGCGGTCATCGTAGAGACGATCTCCACCGCCTCCATCGGATGTACGATGTAGGGATATCCCTTGCCGCGGCGTTCTGTGCCGGCGTGAGCCTTGACGGCGAAGATTATCGCGCGGTCGAGAAGTTGTGTATCGAGAGGTTTGTTTGCCATAGTTCTATTGGTTCATAAATGCCATTTCCTGCGCCTGCTCTACCAGGAAGTCCGCCATCATAGCGTTGCCTTCGGAGGGACCGTTCAGAGTGTCGAGCATTTTCGTGAGGCCGGCGCTTCCGCCACCGGTCTTCAAGATATATGCTATACAGAGATTCTGCGGAGCAATCGAAGAAGAAAGAATATCCAGGTCCGTCAGGCCTATCTGGAAGCAGGCAATCTGGTATGCGGCATCCGAATACTCCTTGATCAGCATACTCAGGTCGCCGAGCGTCCGGAATCCCATCGAAATGAATACGGCCAGGAAAGGCAGCAGATCCACCTGCTGGACTTCCGCCTGATTGATGGAGGCGATGCGGCGCGTGAGGCGGTCGAACGGTTTGATGCTGAGGAAACTGCGGAACGAATCACCGTTGAGTTCGACTTCGGAGAGATTGCCCGAAGCAACCAGGTTCTGCACCTGACGGCGATAGTCGGTCAATTCGCGGCGGATGCGGCTGAATTCGTCGTCCACCAGTTCGAGCATACCCGCGAGGCGGCTCATATCGCGCATATACACGCGCGGAATCTCTACGCCGTTCTTGTAACCGGTATCGTGGTTCATATTTGCCCAGGCGTGCTGCAGGACCGTACGCATCTGGACCTCGAAGCGAATCCTGTTGGCCTCGGGATGACCGAGGACTGCAACGGAAGATTCCGGGATACGGCAGATATAGTGCAGGGACAGATAGCCGAAACTGTCTATCTCGTGAACTTTGCGTTTGTCGATGGAATTGGTCCAGTCAATATCGTAGAGACGCTCCAGAACCGAAGCGACCTTATCCACGTCGTCGATATAGAAAGTAATGACGCGAAGGCCCACGATATCCGTGATGTCGAAGATGTCGTGGTACTTGCTTCCCTTGAGATGCAGTTTGCCGGCAAGCGATTCACGCGTCTTGATGCGGTGCTCGACGGCCGCCACGATGATGCCGGACTCATTGAAAAAATCCTTCAGTTGCCGGATGATAACGCTTGCCATCTGCGTATAGACGGGCAGCAACTCGTCATACTGGGCGAGTATCTCACGGTCGTGGTTGGTAAGGGGAATCTCTTTCTGTTTCATATCTTGCAAAGATAATAAAAAATCAATGCATATGAAATATGCAATTCCCAAAAAAGAAACGCCTGCAATCTGCAAGCGTTTCCGAGGGATGTCTGGATGACTGGAC
>CAMZIP010000103.1 GCA_947307265.1 uncultured Bacteroidales bacterium
GAGGTAGGAGAGTCCGACTTCGTCGATGTATGAGAGTCTCTGGATAATCTCCCTTATCGGCCGTTCAGCAACCGTCAGGTCATACTCGTCGAGCCTTTCCGGCAACTGTCGGAAAAATGCCAGCAGATCGCCGATGGTCATCTGCATCAACTGGTGGATATTGTATCCTCCGACGCGGACATACAGGGCTTCGGGACGCAGTCGGCTGCCTCCGCAAGTGCGGCAGGTCGTCTTGCCCGAGTACCTCGACTTAAGGTATCGATACTGTATCTTATATCGTTGGCTGTCAATCCATTCGAAAAACGGCAAAATACCCGTAAAATGTTCGCATCCGCGCCAGAGAAGATCCTTTTCGGCGGGCGTCAGTTTATTATACGGCCGGTGAATCGGAAACCCGGTAACCGAGGCGCTCATCACGATTTCGTCGCGGAAATGCTGCATATTCGCACCCTTCCAGCAGTTGACGGCATCCTCGTAAACGCTCTTCGTCTGATCCGGAATAACGAGTTCCTCATCGACCCCCATTACCTTGCCGAAACCGCCGCATTCAGGGCAGGCTCCGATAGGGCTGTTGTAACTGAAAAGGAATTCGTCGGGCTGCAGGAAAGTGATGCCGTCAGCCTCGAAACGGCTTGAAAATTGTCGGCATTCGCTGCCGCAAAGAATATAAAGAACGCCGTCGCCGCGCTTGAATGCGGTCTGCACTGAGTCGGTCGCGACTGTCCGGTTTTCCTCATTGTCTTCGGTAGAAAGGCGGGCCACCAGAAGCATCATCAGTTCCTGCTTCGCAAATCGGGGAAGATCCTGCAGGACTTCATCTATGCGATAAATGCCGCCGTCGGCAGAGAAGAGGCGCGAATAGCCTTCGGCCTTGAGCCCCAATAACTTGTCAGTACGGTTGTCGGCATCATCCCATCCAAAATCTACGCCGGCCAGCACATACGGCACGTCGCCGTGGCTGAAGATGTATTCCGTGACGCTGCGGGCAGTATCGCAGGTGACTTCGCGGCCGCTTACGGGCGAAAAAGTATGGCCGATGCGTGCGAACAGCAGCCTCAGATAGTCATATATTTCGGTGCTGCTGGCGACCGTCGAGCGGGGATTGCGCGTAGTGACACGCTGGCCGATGGCAACTGCCGGGGGAAGGCCGCTGATTATATCGGCTTCAGGCTTGCTCATACGCCCGAGGAACTGGCGGGCAAACGCTGATATGCTTTCAGCGTAGCGGCGCTGGCCTTCGGCATACAGGGTATCGAATGCAAGGGACGATTTGCCGCTGCCTGAAATGCCTGTCAGCACTACGAGTTTGTTGCGCGGAATCGACAACGAGACGTTCTTCAGGTTGTTGACCCGGACACCGGTAAGAGTGATGCAGTTATCGTCTTTCAGTTCGGCCATATCTTAGGATTGGTTGCGATAATCACCGGGAGTGGTGCCGGTCTTTTCCCTGAAATTGCGATAAAATGTCGCTTCGCTCGAATATCCGCAGCGCTCGGCTATTTCCGTCAGGGACAATTCCTTATCCGTTTTCAGAAGGTCCATAGCCGATTCTGTGCGGTAATCATTGACATATTCGCTGAAAGACTTGCCGTAGCGCTCGTTTATGAAGGCGGAAAGGTAACTGCGGTTGGTGCCGAGTCTCTTTGCCACGCTGTCAACCGAAATGCTGCTGTCCGTATAGAGGTGCTCGTCCTCCATAAGTGCCTTGAGAGGAGTTTCCAGGTCCGGAATGATATCTCCGGCGGGTACGTTGCCTCTGCATCTGAGAGCGCGGCGGTGACGCACCGTCAGGATGACGGCAATCATCGTGATGCCTACTGCGATGACGGGGAGTATGTACCTCAGGATTAACATTCTCAGTATGCTTCGCCGCCGAGGAATACCTGGCGGATAAACGGAGTATGATGCAGGTACGGAATCTTGACGATGTCCCAGCCTGGCTGGGTGAGGATCAGGTCTGCGCGTTTGCCTTCGGCGATGGAGCCGGTAATGTCCGAAACTCCCATAGCGCACGCGGAATTGAGCGTCACTGCATTGAACGCACGCTGCGGGGTAAGGCGCATCCGGATACAGCCGAGGGCCATCACGAAACGCATATCACCCGAAGGTGAAGAGCCGGGATTATAGTCCGAGGCAAGCGCCACTCCGAGGCCGGCGTCTATGAAGTCGCGGGCACGGCCGTACGGTATGCCCAGGAAGAATGACGATCCGGGCAGCATCGTGGGCATTGTCTGCGAACCGCGAAGGGCTTCGATTTCCTCGTCGCCTGTCCTTTCGAGATGATCTACGGAGAGAGCGCGATGCTTGACGCCCACCTGTACTCCGCCGCTGACAGCCAATTCGTTGGCGTGAATCTTCGGACGCAGGCCGAAACGTGCTCCGGCCTCAAGTATGTGTGCAGTATCTTCCACCGTAAAGAATCCTTCGTCGCAGAATACATCCACGAAGTCTGCATACCGCGAAGCATCTTCCATCATATCGCAGACGGCCTGAACGTAGCCTTCGTGAGTGTAGCCGCGGCCTATGGCGTGTGCTCCGAGGAACGTGGAGCGCACGATGCCGGGATAGGTCTTGCGGATGCGGTCGATGACGCGGAGCATCTTCAGTTCGTCCTCCGGATTGAGGCCGTAGCCGCTTTTGATTTCCATCGCACCGGTACCTTTCGCTGCCATTTCGCGCACGCGCTCCATAGCCTGGCGGTACAATTCGTCTTCGGAAGTGCGGTGCAGCAGGTCGGCTGAATTGAGTATTCCGCCGCCACGCTTGGCAATCTCCTCGTAGGAGAGTCCACGTAGTTTGTCGAGAAACTCTCCGTCGCGGCTGCCGGCATATACTATATGAGTATGGCTGTCGCAGAATGCCGGCATCAGCATTCCGCCTTCGGCATCGACCGTGACCGCCTCTACGCGGGGTGGATTACCGGTGCCGAATGACTTTATCAGGCCGTCTTCGACCAGGAGCCACGCATTTTCGAGGCACTGCACCTCGTCCATCTCGCGGCCCTGCTTGCGCAGAGTGCCGGGCTCGGTGATGCCTGCCAGGGTGCCGATATTGACGAAAAGAGTCTTCATTTCAGAGTTTTTAATATGCGACCGGGCGGTCGATGAATTCGGCTGCGCCGGCAATGAGCGGATGCAGATAGGTATCTTCTTCGACGAACGGCACCTTTGCGCGGAAATCCGCGTGCATCTGTTCGATGACAGGGGATGATTTGAGCGGGCGGCGGAATTCGAGCGCCTGCGCCGCATTGAGCAGCTCGATACCCAGAACCGTGCGGACATTGTCGATGACGCGCACGAGTTTGGTAGCGGCATTTGCGCCCATACTCACGTGATCTTCCTGTCCTTGCGATGACGGAATCGAATCGCACGATGCAGGCCAGCAAAGGCCCTTATTCTGGCTTACGATGGATGCCGCTGTGTACTGCGGAATCATAAAGCCGCTGTTGAGTCCGGGCTTTGCCACGAGGTAGCGGGGCAGTCCGCGGTAACCGTGAATCAGCAGGTAGGTGCGCCTTTCGGAAATGCTTGCCAGTTCGGACATTGCCACTGCCAGCATATCCATCGGGATTGCGATCGGCTCGCCGTGGAAATTGCCTGCCGAGATAACCATATCTTCGTCGGGGAAGACATTGGGGTTGTCCGTCGCAGAATTGATCTCGGTGGCGAAAACCGATGAAGTATATCGGAGAGTATCCTTGACTGCGCCGTGCACCTGGGGGATGCAGCGGAACGAATACGGATCCTGTACGTGTTCCTTGGCCTGCTTGATGATGTCGCTGCCATCGAGGAGTTTCATAAAACGGGCTGCGGTCTCTATCTGGCCCTGATGGGGACGGATATTGTGTGTGAGGGGATAGAACGGTTCGATGCGGCCGTCGTATGCGTCGAGTGACATTGCACCGATGACGTCAGCCCATCCTGAGAGTTCTTCTGCGCGGAGGGTGCTCCATACTGCGTGGGCGCTCATAAACTGGGTGCCGTTGAGCAGCGCGAGTCCTTCCTTGGACTGGAGACGGACAGGCTCCCATCCGAACTCCTTCCATACTTCTGCCGAAGGACGGACGCGGCCCTTGTAGCGGACTTCGCCCAGGCCGATGAGCGGCAGGCTGAGGTGGGCAAGGGGCGCCAGGTCGCCGGATGCGCCGAGGCTTCCCTGCTGGTACACCACGGGAAGGATGTCGTTGTTGAACATATCTATCAGCCTCTGGACGGTGATGAGCTGCGCTCCGGAATGTCCGTATGAGAGGGACTGTATCTTGAAGAGCAGCATCAGCCGGACTATTTCGTCACGAACCGGCTCACCGGTACCGCAGGCGTGCGACATTACGAGATTGTGCTGAAGCTGCGACAGGTCTTCAGCAGGAATGGTGACGTTGTAGAGCGAACCGAAACCGGTCGTTACGCCGTACACCGGCCGCCCGATGTCTTCCATTTTCGTATCGAGGAAATGGCGGCACTTAAGAATGGCCTGCTTTGCCTCCTCCGAAAGGGCGAGTTTCTCGCCTT
>CAMZIP010000104.1 GCA_947307265.1 uncultured Bacteroidales bacterium
GGGGTGGACAAGCCCGCCGAAAGAAACTGCTTTTCCGTGCTACACATAAGCCGGCTAAGGAGATAGCGCCGAAGGCCTTGAGGTCTGGGCGGAGAGCGCATAAGCAAAAGCGAAAAAGCGTTTAAGCCAAAAGCCGGCGTCTACGAAGTGTGCGAGAGTTTGTCTGACGACTGTTAGGCGGCGTAGCCGACTAAAAAGGAGGAGTTTCGAGCAAGCCGGATGACGCGCAAAACGCCGCTTTTGCGCCTTTAGCGCGGGTCCGGCCAGGACCTCAAGGCCGGTAAGGCGCGTATTACAGATGGCCAATCAAGTCGGGTATAACGTAACTACATTCCGTGCGGAGCAAATAAGCCGGCAAGTGCGGTAGGTCGGTATGAAATGGTACCAACTAACCGCAAAAACGGCCCTTTTTGCGGTAGGTCGGTTCAAAATTGTACCAACTAACCGCACTTTAAAGTATAACTTCGAGGCGCGCGGGCGTAGCCGGCGGGCGGTTTAAGGAAAAAGAAAAACGGTGGCTCGGGAGGAGTCACCGTTTGTTCTATGAAAGGGAGGGTATTACCAGATACGGACGCGGTCTTCCGGCGCGACATAATACTTATCGCCCGGCTGGATATCAAACGCATCATACCAGTAATCGCACTGCGCCAGACCACCATTAACGCGAAGGAAGCCAACCGAATGGACATCGATCATCGTCAGGTAATGCAGCAGCTCAGGCGAAGTAGTACCTGCCCAGAGATTAGCATAAGAAAGGAAGAACCTCTGCTCCGGAGTAAAACCGTTATCATCGGAGAGGCGACCGTGCTTATCCTGCCACATCTGGAATGCATTGTAAGCGATATTCAGACCGCCGTGATCGGCAATATTCTCTCCAAGGCAAAGAGCACCGTTAGCGTGAATGACATCAGGAATCACCCAAAGAGAATTGAAATACTCAACCATAGCATCGCAAGGCTTCTTGAATGCCTCAGCATCGGCATCGGTCCACCAAGGGCTAAGATTACCCTCCTTATTGTACTGACGGCCCTGATCATCAAAACCGTGAGTCATCTCGTGACCGATAACAACACCGACAGCACCGTAATTAGCGGCAGCATCAGCAGTAAGATCAAACATAGGCGGCTGCAGGAAACCTGCGGGGAAGCAAATCTCATTGGTAGTAGGATTATAATAAGCATTGACAGTCTGAGGCGACATCAGCCACTCAGTACGGTCAACCGGCTTCTCGTAATGCTTCTTATAATTAAGCTCCCAATAGAACTCGCTCGCATTGCGGACATTCTCATAAAGCGAAAGCGAAGGATCGACCTTAAGGCCGCTCAGATCATCCCACTTGTCAGGATAACCGACCTTAACGATAAACGAAGAAAGCTTATCGATAGCGATAGCCTTGGTCTCATCAGTCATCCAATCCTGAGCCTTGATACGCTCCGCCAGGGAAGCCTTCAGATTGCCGATAAGCTCCAGCATTTCAGCCTTTGCCTCCTTGGGGAAGAACTTCTTGACAAACATCTGGCCGACAGCATCCGACATCAGGCCGTTGACGAGGCTGACTGCCTCCTTCCAGCGCGGTGTCTGCTCCTGCGTACCGAACATATTACGGCTGTACGCGAAATCCTCATCACGGAAATCATCCGAAAGCAGTGAACTGCCGCCGGAAATGATGCGCCACTGATAGACGGTCTTCAGATCCTCGAGCGGAAGTTCCATCATAAGGCGGCAACCCTCAACGACCGGTTCGATCTGACCGAGATCGACAACCTTCGTACGGTCATAACGATAATCCTTAAGGTAAGCGGACCAGTCAAAAGGAGCGCAGACATTATTGAGTTCCTCGACAGACATCTTATGATAATTTGCCTCAGGAACACGACATTCCTCGAGAGAGAAGTGCTTAGAAGCAAGCTGAGTCTCGATCTCCCAGATACGCTCCATCTTAGCCTGAGCGACCTCCTCCGGGAAACCGCACAGAACGAACAGATTCTTCATATGCTGGCGGGTGCACTCGACAGTATGCTTGCTCTGCTCATCCTCAGCAGTATAATAATCCTTATTGCCAAGGGTAAGGCCGGACTGGCCGATACCGACGATATTATTCTTGGAATCCTTCTCATCAGCACCGACAGACACATAGAAGAACAGATTGTCGTGCTCCTTTGCGCAATGGCTGATAAATTCCTCGCGTGTAGTGATGGCGTCAAGTTCAGCAAGATGCGCGAGCAGCGGAGCGGCACCTTCCTTATTGAGGCGGTCCACATCCATCTTCAGATTGTAGAGATCACCGATCTTCTGCTCGATGGAACCTTTCTTGTTATCGACTGCGGCAATGCCCTGAATCAGATCAGCAAGCTTGCTGATGTTCTCGTCATAAACCTTCGTCGTGGTTCCCCACATCGAATACTCCTTCGGCTGGGGATTGTAATCGATCCAATGGCCGCTAGCGTAAGAGGCGAAATCGTCGCCGGGCTTTACGCTCGTATCCATATAGTCATAATTGATGCCGGCAGTCTTTTCGACCGGCTTCGGGCCGCAGGAAGTAGCCAGCGCAACGCCGGCAGCGGCCATAAGGACAACTGTCTTGTTCATTTCTGAATCGTTATTATTGTGAATGTTGTAATTCATTTCCAGGTCACTCCTGAATATCAATTTCCGCGCCGCGGTGCGAAATGGCAGCGACGACGTTGATCAGGATATACAGCACGAAAGCGAAAACGATCGCAAGCGGCAGCACGGTATAGAAAAAACCGGCGCCGATCGAGCGGCCGTGCAGCACTGCCAGAGGCAGCACTATAACTAAAAATGCGATGAAGAACACCGATTCGATAGGAAAACGGCTAAGCGACAACTTCTTGCCCTTGAGCGAAAACATCTTGATGCGCGAAACCATCAGCACGCCCAGGATAACTGCCAGCATCGGCAGGAACCATTCCTTATCGAGCAGCGAGGTAACGAACGACGGCGTGTCCTGCTTGTTGCATACCTGCGCGAAAGAGAGCAGGGGAGCGATGATCATCGCAGCCGCGGGAACGGCCAGCCCCTTGAAATCAGTCTTCTGCCCGTGATCGATATTGAACCGCGCGAGACGCAATGCAGCGCAGCAGGTATAGAAAAACGCTGCGTATGCGAAAACCGTATGGCTCGCGCCCGAATGCAGATACCAGTTGAAAGCCATAAGCGCGGGGGCGAGGCCGAAACTAACCAGGTCAGAAAGCGAATCCAGCTGCTTGCCGAGGGGCGTGACCACATTCAGCAGGCGGGCGAAAAAGCCGTCCAGAAAATCGAAAACGACAGAGCCCAGCAGGAACAGGAACGCGGGTACATACTGACCCCACATTGCCAGGACGCAGGCGCAGACGCCGCATACGAGATTCATCAGCGTAATACCGTCGGGGATGTACTTCTTCATAACAAAAACAGGTGTACCCGTTGAATGGATACACCTGCCAAAGATAGTTAAAAAACAGCCAAGATAATTACTTGATGCCGCACTTCTTCTTGATGTCCTTCGGGAGAGCGTCCTTATTGACGAGGAAGTCCATAGTCTTGTAACGGAGGTAGGTTTCGGAGATGTACCAGATACCTTCGTACTTGCTGGAAGAGCCCCAGGAATTCTTGACCATATAGTACTTGGTACCGTTCTGGTCCTTTGCGATACCGAAGATGTGCATACCGTGGTCGTCAGTGGTGCTCTTGTCATCATAACCTTCCTGACGGAGTTCAGGGGTGACGGTGATTTCCTTGACGGGACCCTTGACCTCGAACTTAGCGGTGGAAGAGGTAACGCCGAGCCAGCGTGCCTCGTCCGAACCGGCCTCGCGGGCCTTAGCGATGAACTCCGGATCCGGAGCAACGCCGATACCGTTACGGGTGAAACCCTGCTCGCTCACGTCAGCGCCCCAAGCAACGGTATAACCGTGATTGATAGCATAGTCGATGATCTCGACCATCTCATCCAGAGGAACGTTGTAAGCGGATTCCCAACGCCAGTTGTCACCGACCTCGACGGGGCTCATTTCATAGTAAGGAATGTGAGTCCAGGAGGTGAAATCGATGTAGTCAGCAGGATTGATCTTGAGAGACTCGAAATAGGTCTTGGGAGTGAACTGCTGGCCGTTTACCGTGAACTCCTCAGGGAACTTGCCAAGATAAGCCTCTACGATACCCTTGAGAACATCCTTCCATACGGGAGTAAGTTTGCGGTTAGGGTTGGTTGCGATAGCCTGGACGAAGCCCTTGCAGCCGGCTGCGAGTTCAGCGTGGCGATGCAGCTCGGTGCCATAGTTAAGACCGGGCATTTCGACGTCGGGAACGATACCGTGATCCTTCATCGAATAGAAGACGTCCTTGCAGGAACTGCCCTGACCGTAACTCAGGTTGCCGTCAGTGCGGATATACTTGACTGCGCGGTCAATGTAGGTGTTGCCGACGACGAACATCTCGGAAAGGTCGATGTCAGTGGTAGCGGTACCCTTGCGGATAGCCTCGGACTCGA
>CAMZIP010000105.1 GCA_947307265.1 uncultured Bacteroidales bacterium
ACAACACGCCCGTCTCGGTCGTACTTGGATAAGCCGTGCAAATCACGATTTTCTTCAGAGCTGCAAGGCTGTTCAACGACTGACCGCCAAGCGCCTCGCATTCTACGCCATCCTTAAAAACTTTCGTCCCCGAGGCCGAAGCAACGAAGCCGTGTTTGCGGCTATTGTTATCCGTCCATATCGTCTGGAAGCCATTGCCGGCCATTTCCGAGAAACCTCCGCTAACGGGGTATGTGACCGCCACTTGAGCGTTTTGCGTCTCCGGCGCAGACTCGGCGTGGATATAGAAATCGCTCGGTATTCTACTCGGCTCAATGCGACAGATGATAGACCACCCAGAGCCAACAGGAAGCGTCGTTGTAAAACCGGGCACGGTCGTGTTAAAAAGGTTGCTGTATGAAAGACGATTAGAGATCGTCGTTTCATCATTTGAAGACCTTGCGATAAATGTAACATACCAACTGACGACGGGAGGAATAGAATGCTGACCCGCAGCGACCAGTGTAGCGCTTAATACAAGGTTCGGAATAGCCACAAAGTTGTTCGCCGCATTAATAGACAATGTTGACGCCCCGAGGATGTTGAGTTCGATACTCGCCACGCCAGCGCTTCCGTTTCCAGAAACAGTACCGACGGTAACATTCGACCCCGTTCCTGCGGCAGACAGGTTGTGAGAATGAATAAGCGCCCTCTGCGCCGTGCTATCCTTGAGTGTGATTTGGTCACCGGCAATCTTAATCTGCTTGGTTGCCGTTTCAAGTTGATCCGCTACAATCTTCTGCGCCTTGAGGTTGTTGATTACGGCGTCGCTGACGGCAAGCGCCATTGTAGCGATGTTTTCGTAGTTGTTCATTAACTGCCAACAGCCGGGTGTCGCATCGGTAATAAGGTTGCTGCTCGGAGGGGCCGCCGTCGCAAGTTTCTGGGATTCGGGGTTCTGCTGATAGATACACTGATAGAACAACTAGTCCTTCGGGTCTATGACTATGTCGTAGTAAGGAAGTTCTTCATCTTCCTTGCCCATATACGACGACGGCACGATTGATGTTCCGCCGTATCCGTATTCAGACCAGTTGCTGATGCCTCGCATAGACTTTCCGACATCGCCCTCTTCGCCCGGCTGTCCGTCGATGACGAGCGGAATCGTTGCGATATTCACATAGTCGGAGAAGGTCGGCATAAGCGGGTCGGCCTCCGGGTTCACGAGGTACAGGAAGAAAGTCAGCGAGGTCGTGATAGACACGGCAGGAATTTCCGTCCGGATGGCGGGGATTACCGTTCCGTTGACCTTTTTCTCGTACAGCGTCTTCGTGACGCCACCGTCAAGGCTGTAGTAGATGTAATACTCCGGAAGTTCGTCGCCGTTCGCCGCGCTTGCTCCGCAGGTTACATTCTGCGTGGACAGCGCGCCGGTGGCATCCTTCTTGACCATCGTGCAGGACGGGATGAGGATGTACGATGCCCCGTCTTCGCCTTTCTCGCCGTCGTACAGGATAGGAACGGACTCCTGGTCTACGACTGTTGATCCTTTCTTGAGGTTGAAGTGCAGGGTCTTCCTTACGGTGTCGCCGTTCATCAGCGCGATGGTAAGCGCCGTACCGGACGCAATCGTCTGCGCCGTCTCGTTGTCGTAGAAGTATTCGAGCGTGCATCCCGTAGCGGCCTGCGGAGCGTTGCCACCTACCTGCATCATCGCAGTCGGTGTTACCGTGGTCGGGCGGGGGACGCGTGGCGTGACATTGGGGTCGACAGACACCTTGTCGGTGTCGAGGACAATCCAGTACGATGTCGCCGGCGTACCATCGGAGCCGGGGTGGATCTTCGCGATGGTCATAATGGCCGTCATCGCAACACCCTTCGCCGTGTTATTCGCCGTGACGGAAACCTCAAGGGTGTCTCCCGTGAATGCGAATGAATTCGAGAACTGCAGTTCGCCCGTGCTTGCGTTTATCGAAACGCCAGTGGCGGCGGAATCCTGCGGCGTGGCGACAGAATATACCGTCCCGTCCAGCACGCTCGTTCCCTCGTACAGTTGTGCGCGGCAAGACGGAAGTACCGCGCCAGGCACTATTGCGCCGCTCGAGTCTGCATTGACCGTCGAGAACTCGTTCGACAGGTCAAGGCGGTACGCAGATGCGCCCTTCGCGGCATACTTATGCCACGACGAGCCAGTGCCCGGAGCCACGCCAGTAATGGCGGTGTCGCCCTGGTGGAGCCAGCTCTCGCCGTTGTATACGACAAGGTCGCCGGGATAGTATGTGGCGTTCTGTTCATAGTCTCCACGGTAGCAGGGTACGGGGAACTCCGTGCCTGCAGGAGACAGTACGAGACCGCCCTTGATATATGTCTTCTGCTTCCTCGAGTTAAACTTGATGTGGCTGTCCTGGTTGCCGATGAAGAAGTACGGTGCTGGAGCAAGCCCGGAAGTGCCAGCAGGGCCTTCGATAGCCTTGATGCCGGCGTAGAAATACTCGTCGCCAGTCGCGCTGACGGAGTTGAGGTTCGACATCATGAACTCACGGCCGCCGCCGATGACATCTCTGACGATGGCGTACTGACGTTCAGTATCGGCCGTGTTGCCATACTGCACGATGGTATCGCCAGCCTTCGGGATTCCAGCTCCGTCCACGACGGATCCGGAGAGCGTGATATAGTCAAGGCCGACGGCGATGACGAGACGACGGTAGTACCGCACCTCGTTTCCGCCGCCATCGAAGGTCTGTGACAGGGCGATGTCGTTGAGTTGGAACAGGTTCTTCACGGAACCTTGCTTCTGGTCGAAGTAGCACACATAGTTTCCGCCATTGACAACCACTTGCGTGCATTCCACTGCCGCAGCGGAGATAATCTGCCGGCCGCCGAAGTATGCGGTCTGGTTTACCGTCAGTCGGTTCAGCATCATCTCGCGGCGAACGACGAGCCTGTCGACCTCAAGCACGGACTGCTTCGGGATAAGGTCTTCATCGACGCCGTCTTTGTCCTGATACAGGTCGGAGTTGTCTTCATAGAAGCCCCATCCCTTTCCGCCGAACTCGCCCTGCTCGAAGTTCTCGCTCGCGATGATGCTCGCAAACCGCGTAGGCGACATTGACACCTGCTTCTCGCCGGATTTTCCGAGGTAGAGTTGCTTTGCCTGCTCACGCGATGTCGCCGCCGCCTCATCGACGGTGGCGTAACTCTTCTTGATGGTGTTTACATCGCTCTGCAGGGTGTTGTAGGAACTCTTTACCACTATCGTCCTCTCTGTCAGCACAACCTCGACCTCCGGCAGAATGACAGTGCCGTCCTGCCAAGTGAAGGTCGCAGATGAAGCGGTCAGCGACAGAACCTGTCCGCCGGAGAAACGCCTGTCGTAGACACGGAAGCCTACGCCGGCGTCGATCTTGTTGATGAGGCGTTCCTGCTGCTGATTGTACTGCTGGTCGATGCGGATCTTGTCGAGGCTTACCACCCAAGTCGGATTCGTCTCTGCGTTATCCGGGAGCGCCTCCTCCTTGAATGCCGTAAGCCGCTTTTCCGCCTCCGTCACATAGAAGTGCGGCATATCGATGCCCGTGAAGAAGAAGTGGTCGCCAGCGATTGGTTTTCCGCCAGATTCTGTGTTCGGAATATACAGCCCGGTGGCGTCAAACTCTGCGTCGCATTTATTCAGCGTGATCTTCCACTCGGAGGTTACAGTTCCGAGAGTGACAGTCCTGTCCGGTTTCGGGTACGACGCAATCGTGAATTCGTAGTCCTCGGAGATTGACATAAAGCCGTCCGAGAATATGACCTTCGCCTCGTTGCCGAGATGGTCGCCGAGGATAGGCCGCCACACGCGGATGACGTAGTCCTCGTCGGATTCATTCGCGCCCTGCGTCGTGTTGAACAGGTTGCAGACATAGATGTCGAATGTCGGCGACCACTCTCCTGTAGCGCCATCGGATGTCATCAGATACAGGCCATTCACGCCGTATGTGACATCGTTGACGGTTGTCTGGTTGAGGTTGGCGATACTGACCGTAATCACATAGTAGTATGTGCCCGGTTGCAGACCATCTCGAGACACCTCCTGTCCGTCAGATTCCCTATATACCTTGATATACGACCTGTCCGTTCCGACGGTCATCCTTACCTGTTGCCCCCTCTGCGCGGAAAGCGAGCGCAGGAAGAAGCCGTTGTCCATAAGGTTTGCTACGCGCCCGGTCGGTACAGTAAACGATGTTCCCCGAATCTCCTTCGTGGAAATGCCGGGGGCCACAGAGTCGGTCTGCGTCATCACGCCCTCGATGTCGTCGAAAGAGTCGGCCGCGAAGTCGTCTCCGCCGATGTCGTACGTGAGAAGCGTAGACAAGCCTATGACGGTATCCACGCGCACGCCGTTCACGAAGCACGAAACGCTCGCCGCCGTCGATCCGCCGACGGTGAAATCGACGTTGAGTCTGCGTCCCTTGGGAATGTGGCCCCGCCGATTGAGGTTCGAGAACGCGATCGGCAGCG
>CAMZIP010000106.1 GCA_947307265.1 uncultured Bacteroidales bacterium
CGCGAAGAGCTGTCCCGCCGCCTGAAGGAGCTGCCACTGGATGACTATTTCTGCGGGGTGAGCGAAGACGAGATACTCGGCCTTCTGTTTGATGCATCGGAATAAATCATTATATTTGTAAGGATTGAATATTCACCAATTGGTTTCTATATGAAAGTTTTTCGTTATCTGATTGCAGCTGCGCTACTTTTAGCCGTAGCTGTACCCTCGCAGGCCCAGATTAGCCTGAGGGGCCTTGCCAACAAGGCAAAGAATGAAGTCTCGAAGGCTGCTTCCGACAAGGCAAAGGGTGCCGCTGACGGTGCAACATCCAAGGCTGCCAATACCCCCGCTGCAAAGGGCAAAACATTTTATGTAAGCATTTCGACCGGCAGCGCACGCGCAGACGGTCTCACTCCCGAGAAGCCGCTGAAGGACCTTCAGAAGGCTATCGACCTTGCAGAAGACAATGACGTAATCCTCGTGGCCGAAGGTAATTACCTCGGCAATATGGACCGCGGATATGTCGAGTGCGGCAAGTTCGGCAATGCGCAGAATGACCGCGGCAAGTTCATCAGCATCTATGGCGGTTATTCCACCGACTTCAGCGAGCGCGACGTCATCAAGCACGTCACCAAGATTCAGCCTACTACGCAGAAGTTCACGGCTCCCCTGATGAACATCAACGCACGTCGTCCCTACGGCTACAGCGGCCCTGTCGGCACGGTCGTAGTCGACGGTTTCACCTTCGATCTCGGCGAGAACAACATTTACTATGTCGCCAATGTCAAGGAAGAGGCTACCGGTACCCCTAACGAGGGCGTTCTTACCGGCCGTTTCGTAGAGCCTGACTCACAGCCGAAGTATCCTTACGTCGGTACTCTCAGCGGTGACGAATATGCACTCCATATGGATGTAGAAGGCAATGTCCGCGTTTCCAACTGCGTCTTTGTCAACTGCCGCGACTACGGTATATCCGCGATGATGGGCAAGGGCCATATGGAGATCTGCAACAATATATTCATCTCCTGCCGTTACGCTGCTTGTCAGGTCCGTGGCAGTGTACGCGATGACGATATCAAGTTCGTTTCGCTCGATTTCCACCACAACACCGTCCTCTTCACCTGGACCCGCACCAAGGCATTCGAAGATATGGGACAGGGCTTCCGTTTTATGAACGGTATCCGCACCATCGACGTACACAACAATATCTTCGGCTGCAACAGCAATTGCGCAGTCGAGCGTGTGTACTACGAGTCTAACAAGGAGATGGAGAAACTCAAGGAAAGCAACCTCTACGACAACTACTATTTCGCAAACAAGCGTGACCTCGAAATCGCTGCAATGGGTGCTTCTTCCATTTCGGTCCCCGCATCCCGCATCGAAGAGGCTGAGCAGATCGGTCCGAAGTACGAAGGCAACGTCGAAATGCCCGAAGGCAACGAAGCATTCCTCAACGCTATCGACCAGCCGTACCTCGAGGGTTATATGGGCCTGTCGATAATGACCTCGCAGAGTTACAATCCCAACTCGGCAGCCAACCAGGTCAACCGTATGTTCGGTCTCAACCAGGTCGGTTCGGAGACTGTCCGCCCGAGTATGTACTGCAACAAGTACCCGTGGGAGAAGGCTAAAGACCTCTTCGGCAAGGTTCCCGGTTACGGCGCACAGATTCCTCAGTAATCGCTTACCGACGAAGCAAAAAAACGCCGTCCCATCGGGGCGGCGTTCTTTTTTCTTTTTATCGTAATGTATTCCGGCTTAGTTTACAGCCTTGCGGACGAGGGTGAGATAACCCGTTACGGAAACTACCTTGCCGTCCTTGGCCTCGAATTTGCCCTTAATCGTAAATACGAGTTTGCCCTTGACAATCTTTGCGGTAGCAGAACCTGCGAGGTACTTCAGATCAGGCTGGGAGACAGCGGTAATCTTCATACCCTTAACGGTAGCGATATAGGTGTCGCCATTCTTGAACTTGACGCTCAGGTAATCGTTGGGGTAGAATGCAAAGAATTCAGCGGAAAGACCTGCCGGGAACGGATCGATGTTTACGCCGTTCTTCTTTGCAAATGCCTCGATTTCGTTGAGGTCGAAACCCTTCATCTTGCTGGTAGCGAACTCGGGAGTTCCGGGAATCTTGAAGGAAATCATAGTGGAGTCGGGAACCCAGGTACGGGAGAGGTCAGCCGTGCTGCCGGTGGTAGTGTCGTGCTTGACTTTACCTGACATAGATACTTGATTGCCGCCTTCGGGCTTGAAGATGATAGTGGCATCACCGTCCTTGTTGGGAACTTCGAGAGTACCGATGCCGTTGAGAACGAAAGTCAGGAAATCGCTGCCGACAACGGTATAGACACCTGAAAGGTAAGCGAAATCACCGTCAGCCTTGGTGAGCAGTTCCCTTGCAATGACTGCGCAGTAGTTACCGGACTGGTTGAAAGAAATCTGGTTGTCACCGAAGGTAACGTCCATTTCATAGGCCTTATAAGCCTCGGAGGGGACGGAACCTGCAGGGTCAGTCTTATCTTCCTTGTTGCAGGCGATAATCATAGGGATAGCCAGCGCAATGGCCAGAATCGAAAAAATCTTTTTCATAGTATTGCGGTTTTAAAATAATTAGAACAATTTGAGCAGCACTGTCAGGCGTGCCATAGGGAGAAGGTTGAAGTACCATACGTCTCCGCCGGCAGCGTCCAGCCAGCCTTTGTCGCGAAGCTGACCACTGCCGTCAGTGCCGATGGTCGAGCTGGTGAAACGGACGCTCTTGGTTTCGCCGGTCACGAAGTTGGAACCGTCAGCATAGATGCCAAGACCGCCGGTGTACATAACGCCCAGGTCAAAGATAACGCTGGCTTTGCGGCCGCACTTGCCTGTACCGAAGCCCAGATAAGGCGCTACTTTCATATTGCGCTTGAGGTCCGCATTGAAATAGCCGTCGTTGCTGATTTTAACCATATAAAGATCTTCCGGATCTTCGCTGTCGTTCTCGTGGACGTTCAGATAGATATCGTCGAACGAGGAATCGAGGCGGTTGGTATTGCATACGCTGGCAATTGTACCGTTGCCGAAGAATACGCCTGCCGTGATGTGGAATGTACCCTTGCTGTACGGGTAGATATCGAGGAGGACATTACCGTTCCCTGAGTTGGGAAAAGCCTTGATATTGATGTCGGTTTCCGGAATGTTTTTGAATGCGGGGACGTGGAACTCCTTCTGATAACTGTAGATGAACTTGGGAAGGATGCTGTAACCTGCGCGAAGCGAAAAGTTCTGTGACAGGGGCATAGCAATCTCAAGGCCGACACCATCCATAATACCGATGGAGGGACCGAGATAGAAATTTCCTTCTTTCTGGGCAAATGCGCCAGGCGCTGCTGTCAGGAGCAGGGCCGAGAGAATGATGGCAATGCGTTTCATATTCTTATTCGAGTAAGATACCTTAAATTGCGAAGGTACATTATAAAGTTGCAAAATCCAAATAATACGTACGATTTAGGGCATTTCTGACGTGTTTGCACGCTGGATTTTGGCGTAATGACAGTTGAGAACCTGAGGTCCGTCGCCGTGCCAGTTGTGCATACCGTTACCGAGGCAGTTGCGCCACTCGGGACAGCCTTCGCAGGTGCCGGTGCGCGTCCAGCGGCGGTCGCGGTACTGGCCGAAGCGGTTGTTCCACACGTCCCAGAAATTGTCCGTATAAATGCTGCCCTGCGAAAAGCGGTCGCGGTCATTGTTGGGGCAAGCGCAGATGCGTCCGTCGGCAAGCACCGACGCTACGGTTATGCCTGCGCGGCAGAAATACCTCGACGGGCGGACTTTTTCTTCGAAAGGACCGAGAAAACCTTCGCATCCGAACGTGACATTCATCATCCTGCGTCCGCTGGCGGCGGCATCCTTTGCTTCGCAGCGTGCGGCGGCGATGAATTCCATCAGTCCGCGGAACTCGGCATCATCCAGATGCATCTCAGGGTCATCTTTCGCCCTGCCGATGGGAATGATGGTGAAAAGCCGCCACTGGCGCACGTGCATCCCTTCGAGCATTTCCCGGATGGCCGGCAGTTCGTGGAAATTGCGCTTGTTGACGCAGGTCACAACGTCGTAATACAGTCGCGGGCTGCCTGCGGCAATTTTAATGGCATTCACGGCACGGGCGAAACTGCCGTCGCGTCCGCGCATCCAGTCGTGCGAAGCTTCCAGACCGTCCAGGCTGATGGTAAGTGCGCCCATACCGGCTTTTTCCAGCCTGCGGTGCATTGCCTCGTCGTACAGATAACCGTTGGAGACCATTCCCCAGTTGAATCCCTTCGCCTTGATTGCGGCACCAGCCTCCGCTATATCGGGCCTGAGCAGGGGTTCTCCGCCGGTCAGCACTACCGTAAATTCCTTCGGCCGGTCTTTGACCGGAATGGTGTCCAGAACGCCCAGAAAGTCTTCCAGAGGCATATCCTTGTCGCGGCTTTCCATAAAACAGTCA
>CAMZIP010000107.1 GCA_947307265.1 uncultured Bacteroidales bacterium
GCTCTCGGCCGTCAAGTTCCGCGATAGCGATGGCCAACTGGATAAGCGTTGCCACCTGCGCGGTAAATGCCTTGGTCGAAGCGACGCCGATTTCCGGACCCACGTGCGTGTAGATACCGGTATCGGTCGTACGCGGAATGGACGAACCGACCACGTTGCAGATACCGAAGAGGAAGCAACCCGACTCCTTTGCGAGCTGGATGGCGGCCAAGGTATCGGCAGTCTCGCCGGACTGCGAAATGGCAATCACCACGTCATCCGGGAAAAGCACCGGTTTGCGATAGCGGAATTCCGAAGAATACTCGACTTCCACCGGCTTGCGGGTAAGTTCCTCGAGGATGTATTTGCCGATAAGGCCGGCGTGCCACGAGGTACCGCAGGCGCAAATGATGAAGCGGCGTGCCGCGAGTATGCGTTCCTTATTGTCGATGATACCGGTCAGCTTGACGCCGTTCTCCTTCTCGTAGAGACGGCCTCTCATCGAAGCCTCGAGAGCAGCAGGCTGCTCGAAAATCTCCTTCAGCATAAAGTGAGGGAAACCGCCCTTCTCTATCTGGCTGAGGCTCATATTGAGCTTCTTGACAACCGGAGTCTTCTTGACCTTGTTGATATCGGTAATGACCATCTCCTTGCCCTTGCGCATATAAGCAATCTGCTCGTCATCGAGATAGACCACCTTGTCGGTATACTCTACGATAGGAGTAGCGTCAGAGCCTACGAAGAACTCGTTCTCGCCGACGCCGATCAGGAGCGGGCTGCCCTTGCGGGCTGCGATGAGGCACTCGGGATCCTTCTTGTTGACAATCACGAGCGCATAAGCGCCGATGAGATTGCTCAGAGCAAGGGGAACTGCCTCTTCGAGGGTAATATGGTGCGAATCCATAATGTACTCGATGAGCTGCACTATGGCTTCCGTATCTGTAGTGCTGTGGAAATGGTATCCGTGGCTGGAAAGTTCCGTGCGGAGAGACTTATAGTTCTCGATGATGCCGTTGTGAATCAGGGCAAGATTGCCGGATTCGGAGAAATGCGGATGCGCATTGGCATCATTGGGTTCGCCGTGAGTTGCCCAGCGGGTATGTGCGATACCGGTCGAACCGGAAAGGTCCTTGCCCTTGACCATCTTGTCAAGATCAGCGACCTTGCCTTTAGACTTGTATATTACCAGATTGCCATCTTTGTTGATGAGAGCCACGCCGGCACTGTCATAACCGCGATATTCGAGACGGCTAAGACCTTTGATCAGGATGGGATATGCATCCCTGTCACCAAGATAACCTACAATTCCACACATATTATTTATCGTTTATTTTAATCTGAATACTTGTTGAGAACCTTTGCAAGACCGCCCATCGAAGTCTCCTTATAGAGGCTCGGGAGGTCCTTGCCGGTAAGTTTCATCGTCTCCACGACCTTGTCGAATGACACCATCCTGCGGCCGTCGCCCAGCAGCGCATAGAGGTTGACGTCCAGAGCACGGAGCGCTGCCATTGCGTTACGCTCGATGCAGGGGATCTGCACCAGTCCGCAGACCGGATCGCAGGTCAGGCCGAGATTGTTCTCCATAGCCATTTCAGCGGAACACTCGATCTGCTTGGGAGTACCGCCGAAGAGCTGCGTCGCGGCCACAGCTGCCATCACGCAGGCGCTGCCGACCTCGCCCTGGCAACCGACTTCCGCGCCGGCAATCGAAGCATTATGCTTGATTACGTTGCCGAAAATACCGGCTGTCGCCAGTGCCTTGATTATATCGTTGTCGTGAAAACCGTGATTGACCTTGAGATGATACAGGACGGCAGGAAGAACGCCGGCCGATCCGCAGGTCGGAGCCGTGACGATGACGCCGCCGCGGGCATTCTGCTCGGAAGTGGCAAGCGCATACGACATAACGAGCGAACGGCTCTGCAGCGAAGGCTTGTAACTGGATGCACGAATGAAATACTGACGGGCCTGGCTGCGAAGGTGCAGGACTCCGGGGATCACGCGGTCATTGTTGAGACCTTCCTGTATGGTGGCCTGCATCTGCTCCCATACCTTTGTCAGGTGATCCAGGAGTTCGTGGGACTCGAAACGCTCGACATACTGCCAGAAAGGAATCCCCTCCTCTTCAACATACCTGCGGATTTCTTTCATCGTGGTATGGGGATAAATGTCGGCTTCGTCAAGGCGGCCGCCTTCTTCGGCTATGGAACCGCCGCCGATGCTGTACACCATCCAGGTATCGAAAACTTCGCCCTTGGCATCCAGTGCCTCATAGAGCATACCGTTGGTATGAAATGCGGGAACAACTTCGGGCTTCCAGACAATCTCGACCTTCTTGGGCTGCATTGCCTCTGCAATCGTGACGTCGGTAAGGTGGCCTTTGCCTGTGGCGGCAAGACTGCCGTAAAGAGTAACTCGGTAAGACTCAGCCTGGGGAGCGCGGGCAGCGAACTTTTCTGCCGCTTTGTGCGGGCCCATCGTATGACTGCTCGAAGGGCCGTGGCCGATTTTGTAAATGTTGATTATCGAATCCATACAGGTATGTGTATCCTCACAAATATAATAAATATTTTTACTCAATAGTATTTATATCTATCAAGTTGTTGAGGATAGCATATACCGTCAGGCCCGAAACCGTCTTGATGCCGGTTTTGCGGGTTATGTTTTTGCGGTGCGTAATGACCGTATTTATCGAGATATTGTTAGCGTCTGCGATTTCTTTGTTGAGCAATCCCTTCGCCACGCCGACGAGGATTTCTTTTTCGCGCTCGGACAATTCGCCGCGAGAATCTGCGGCTCCTTCCATTTCCGAACGGTCGGAAGCAAACTGAGAACGCGGATTTTCGAGCAGGTGAATTATCGGCACGAGCAGCAGATCCTCGATGCGCGTATGACGTTCCACGTCCTCCTGAAGTTCGAAGATAAACATCAGCGTCTGCGTGCGGACCGAACTTTCGCAGGCCGCAGGCAGCGAATTCATTATCAGGGACTTCAGGTCGGAGAGAGACTCCTTCATATGAGGGTGCCATTCGTGCAGGCGCGAAAGCGAAGACTGCCCTTTGCGGACACCGGAAAGGAGGTCCTGAACATACGGAATCAGCGTCTTTTCCTCGTACTCGAAATGACTCTGCAGATCATCCCTGTAGTCCTGGAAAAACTGACGGATAACCCGCTTCTGTGTCTCCGGACAGGGGGCGACAAGTTCGCTCAGGAGCGAATGCAGCGAGATGAGAGCACTATTGACGTAATACTCGTGGGACTGATGCAGATACCGGATGATATCTTCCACCCTGCAGCGGCGGAGCACCTGCTCCGGAGCCTGATATGAAGCGTCACAGAAAGTGCGGCAAAGTTGAATGAAGGTCTCCGTGTCAAGGCCGGCTCGGGCACACAGGTCATCGACCGTGCGTTCGCCGAACGACTCGTTGATTCCCACCCGCATCAGCAGCGCGAGCAGATGGTAATTCGCCTCGACCAGCGAGGACATCCTGACCCACGGAGTAACTTCAGCGCTCATTACCTGCGAAAATCATAGACGCTGCCGCCGACGAACTCACGCAGCAGCGATGTCGGCGGTATCTCGTTGTCGGGTACCGGAGTAAAATAATGTATGAACTTGAGCAGGCGGTGCGCCTCCGAATATTCGGGACAGTTTTTCGGCACGCTCGAAAGAACCGGCTCCGCAAAGTTGCGGATGACCGCGAATTCGATCAGGTAAGCCGAATTGAACATCACGTCCGCATTCTCCTGATAAGGGTCGATCCACTTCTCCTCGGCATCGCGCACGTTGGGCCATTGGCTGATGGTCTCGCGGGCCGTGAAAGCGCCCTTGCGGTAGTCGCGTATGATGCGGCGCAGCAGGCGGTTATCGCTCGTAGGCACCCAGTTGTGGTTATCCAGAGGAATACTCGTAAGAGTGGAAATAAAAATCTTGAATTTGAGGCTGTCTGCAATCTGGTCGGTAAGCGCCGGATTGAGGGCGTGAATGCCTTCGAGAATCACTACCGAACCGGGCGTCAACTTCAGTTTCTTGCCGTTGTATTCGCGGCGTCCGGTAACGAAATTGAATTCCGGAACGTCCACTTCCTCACCTGCGAGCAGACGCTGGAGATCTTTCTGCAGCGAATAATGGTCCACGGTCTCGAAATTATCGAAATCGTAACTGCCGTCGGGGAGTTTCGGTGTATCTATGCGGTTGACGAAATAATCGTCCGTCGAGAACGACAACGGGCGGAGTCCGCAGGCTTTGAGCTGGAGGCTCAGACGGCGGCAGAAAGTAGTCTTGCCGCTGCTCGAAGGTCCGGTGATCAGCACGAGACGGACAGGGTTCTGCCCGTCCTCGGTGCGGCGTGCAATCTCCTCGGCGATCTGGACTATCTTCTTCTCCTGCAGCGCCTCCGCTATCTGAATCAGTTCGCTGGCGTGGCCCTTCAGGCAGGCGTGGTT
>CAMZIP010000108.1 GCA_947307265.1 uncultured Bacteroidales bacterium
GCCTCGGCCTGGCTGAAATGCTTCCGGAACTTCAGGATACCATCATCCGCCGCGGCTATGAATACGGTGAGAGCCGTGTGATAGTCGGTGCACACTGGCAAAGCGACGTGGATGCTGCAATGCTCTGCTGCGCCGCTTCTTATGCGCACCTGCACAACAATCCGGAATTCTACGAAGACCGCGATGCCGCCCGTGCAGAAGTGCTCCGCCTCCGCAAGGACCTGCGCAAGATCAAGAACGTAGGAATGCCCGACGGCAAGAAGATATTCCCTCCTTATCCCGACACTGCAAGTATGCGTTACTACGGCGAAATGGTCCGCTACTGGGAATCCAAGGCTGAGCGCAACACCTTCCGCGCGACACAGGCGCGCAGCGACATCCACTGCACCTCGGCCGACGCATATATGCGCAGTTTCCAGCACTGTATGGACATCGATATTTCCTATTCCGAAACTCCGGCTATCGCAAAACTTATCACCGAAGGCCGCCAGGCCATTCTCGACAACGCGCAGGCATTCGGTTCGGGCAGTTTCCGCAAACGCCCGTTCTACCAGTTGGGCGAAAACAGTCTTGTTCCCGAGGATGACGAGGTACTCGCACAGACCACGAGTTATCCCTCATTCAACTCCGCAGTCGGCTGGGGCCTCGCGATGCTGCTGGTCGAGATAGCACCTGCCTGCCAGGACCACATCCTGCTCCGCGGTCTCGAATTCGGACGCAGTTGCGAGATTGCCGGTACCAACTACCATAGCGACGTGCTCGACGGCCGCCTGATTGCCATTGCAACCGTTGTAAGGCTTAACGCTGACCCCGAATTTACCAAATTGGTCAATGCAGCCCGCGAGGAATATAAAGCCAAAGTAGCAGAATAGGCTGTAAAGGTCTAATATTTAAGTGCATTAAAAATTTTTCTTAATTTATTTAAGAAATATTTGAAAGATTGCTTATAATCCTTAACTTTGTAAACAAATTTTTACAGGTTATGGCAGATAAGCAACTTTTACTTGGAGATGAAGCCGTTGCACTTGGCGCTTTGCACGCAGGCTTGAGCGGCGTATATGCCTATCCCGGCACTCCCTCCACTGAAATTACTGAATATATCCAGGCCCACCCGCTGGCAAGCGAGCGGGCTGTTCACACTGACTGGACCTGCAACGAAAAGACCGCTATGGAAGGCGCGCTCGGTATGTCGTACGCCGGCAAGCGTGCCCTGGTCTGCATGAAGCACGTCGGAATGAACGTCTGTATGGACGCATTTATGGGTTCGGCGATGACCGGCGCCAACGGCGGCCTGGTCGTCACGGCCTGCGACGACCCGTCGATGCACAGTTCGCAGAACGAGCAGGATTCCCGTTTCCTCGGCACATTTGCAATGATGCCGGTGTTCGAACCTTCCAACCAGCAGGAAGCATACGAGATGACACGCGCAGCCTTCGATTATTCGGAGGAGAACGGCATTCCCGTACTGATGCGTCTCACCACGCGAATGGCACACTCCCGCGCAGTCGTTACGCCGCGCGAGGTCCGCAGGCAGAATGAGATGCACCTGCCGGAGCATCCGCGCCGCTGGGTCACTCTTCCGGTCAACGCACGCGTCCGCAACCGCGAACTTATCGCAGATAACGTCAAGTTCGAAGAGGATGCCTGCAATTCGCCGTTCAACCGTCTCACCGACGGTCCTGACCACAGCCTCGGCATCGTTGCCTGCGGTATCGCATACAACTACCTGATGGAGAACTTCCCCGACGGATGCCCCTATCCCGTCCTGAAGGTCTCGCAGTATCCGTTCCCCTGCCGCCTGGCAAACGAACTCGCTGCAATGGCCGGCAAGATTCTCGTCCTCGAGGAAGGCCAGCCGCTCATCGAGAAGCGTATGCGCGGCGTATTCCCCACGAAGGTTGAAGTCCACGGCCGCCTCGACGGTACAGTCGTCCGCGACGGTGAGCTTACTCCCGACGAGGTCCGCAAGGCGCTCGGAATGGAGGCGCATCCCTCCTACCCTGCTTCACAGGTCGTAGTTCCCCGCCCGCCGGCACTCTGCCAGGGCTGCGGACACCGCGATTTCTATACGGCTCTTAACAACGTCCTCAAGAAGGACTATCCCACGGCACAGGTATTCAGCGACATCGGATGCTATACACTCGGTTATATGGCACCGCTCAACGCCATCAACACCTGCGTCGAGATGGGTGCGTCATTCACTATGGCACAGGGCGCGGCTTACAGCGGCGTCTGGCCGGCAGTTGCAGTGCTCGGCGATTCGACATTCACGCACAGCGGAATGACCGGACTGCTTGACGCAGTAAATGCCAAGGCAAACGTGGTTCTCTGCATCTCCGACAACCTCACGACCGGTATGACGGGCGGACAGGATTCGGCAGGCACTGGCCGCATCGAAGCCATCTGCGAAGGCCTCGGAGTCGAGAAGGAACATATCCGCACAATAGTTCCACTTCCGAAGAATTATCCCGATATGGAGAAAGTCATCCGCGAAGAAATCGAATACAACGGCGTTTCGGTGATTGTTTCCCGCCGCGAATGCATCCAAACCCTCAGAAGACACGCAAAGAAATGAAAGTAGATATTATACTCGCAGGCGTTGGAGGACAGGGTATTCTCTCCATCGCGACAGTCATCGGTTCGGCAGCCCTCAGCGACGGGCTCTATCTCAAGCAGGCCGAAGTTCACGGTATGAGCCAGCGCGGCGGCGACGTTCAGTCCCATATGCGCATCAGCTCCGAGCCCATTCACAGCGACCTGATACCGAAGGGTTGCGCAGACCTCATCGTCTCGCTCGAGCCGATGGAAGCGCTCCGCTACCTTCCGTATCTCTCAAAGGAAGGCTGGATCATCACCAATACCGTTCCGTTCAAGAACATTCCCAACTATCCGGAGATGTCGGCAATCGAGGCTGAGCTCGGCCGCCTGCCGCACGTCATCGCACTCGACGTGGATGCCATCGCAGCGGAGATTCATTCGCCGCGCAGCGCCAATATGGTCCTGCTCGGAGCGGCGGCATCAGTCATCGACCTCGGGGAAGACCTTCTCCGCGACGGCATCCGCCGCATCTTTGCCCGCAAGGGAGAAGATATCGTAGAGACCAACTTGAATGCTTTCGAAGCAGGTATTCAATTCGCTAAAAAACGTCAATAATATGAAGCCACTGACACAGGAACAACTCGACGGCGTACTGCGTGAGATGGACGTCAATGACGTATCCCGCACCACCATTCGCCACTGCTCGGCCATTGCTGCCGAACTCGAAAAGATAGCAGGAGAAAAATTCACGCATCTGGAGATAGGCGTTCCCGGACTTCCGGCTTGCCCTATCGGAGTCGAAGCACAGAAAAAGGCGCTCGACAGCGGTGAAGCCTCCATCTATCCGCCCATTTACGGCGTCCCGGAGTTAAAAGAGAACGGATCCAAATTTGTCAAGGCATTTCTCAATACTGACATCTCCCCCAAAGGCATCATCCCGACCACCGGTTCGATGCAGGGCGCTTTCACGATGGCGCTCCAATGCGGCCAGCTCGATCCGAAGAAGGACACGATCCTCTTCCTCTGCCCGGGTTTCCCGCCTCACGGCCGCCAGCCGGACGTGATCGGTACAAAGCAGGTCTGGTTTGACCTTTATAAATACCGCGGAGAGAAACTGCGCGAGAAGATGGAATCCTATATGGCTGAAGGCAACATCTTCGCCATCCTCTACTCCAACCCCAACAACCCTACCTGGGTTTGCCTTACTGAAGACGAACTCAAGATCTCTGTATGGACTTCCGCAAAGACCTTTCAAAGCCGTTCGAACCGCCTTACCAGCCGACCGTTTCGCACTATACTGACAATTACGTGCTGCTGATTTCCGGTTCCAAGATATTCAGTTATGCCGGAGAGCGAATCGCCGTCGCCTGCATTTCAGACAAACTCTACAAACGGGATTATCCGGAACTCCGCAGGCGCTACAACATAGGCTGTTTCGGCGAATGCTTCGCCCTCATTTTTATGTATATCTCATCGAGCGGCACTTCCCACTCGGCACAGTGCGCACTTGGAGAAATGTTTGCGGCAGCGTGCGACGGACGATATAACTTCGTCAAGGAGATGCGCGAGTACGGCATACGTTCGAAACGTTCGCGTGACATCTTCTTCAAGCACGGATTCCATCTGGTATATGACCGAGACGGAGACAGCCCGCTCAGCGACGGTTTCTTCTATACCATTGAATATAAGAACCTGACAAACCGCCAGATGATGGAGGGATTCCTCCGCTGCGGCCTCGTCGCTATCGCTCTGAACACCACCGGCAGCGACCAGGACGGCCTGCGCATCTGCGTCTCGCGTCTC
>CAMZIP010000109.1 GCA_947307265.1 uncultured Bacteroidales bacterium
ACAAAGTACGTATTGCCAACGGCGGTTATATCAGCCAGAAGCAGGGCGCAGGCCATCGGTATCGCGGTGAAAGAGAATTTCCCGGAGAAGCAGGTCCTCTACGTCAACGCCAACACGTTCCTCAATCAGTATATGTGGGCGGCTTCATCGGCTCGTACCAACCACGACAGCAACCAGATTTCGGATTTCCTCCGTTTCTACCAGCTGATCGACGTGCTGATCATCGATGACGTTCAGGAATTCGCAGACAAGAAGGGTACGCAGAACGCGTTCTTCCATATATTCAACCACCTCCACCAGAGCGGCAAGCAGCTCGTGCTGACTTCCGACCGTCCGCCGGTGGACCTGCAGGGCCTCGACCAGCGTCTGCTCTCCCGTTTCAAGTGGGGACTTTCGGCGGAACTGACCGTTCCGAGTTACGAGACGCGCCTGGCCATCCTCAAGGCAAAGGCCCTGAGTGAAGGCGTAGATGTTCCCGAAGATATCCTGCAGCTGATTGCCCGCAAGGTCAGGACCAATATCCGCGAACTCGAAGGCATCCTCTTCTCCCTTACGGCAAATGCCACCTTCAGCAAGAAGGAGATAACGATGCGTATGGCTTCCGACCTGATCGAGAAGATCGTCGAGCAGCACGAAGTCGAGATTTCGGTCAGCCGCATCCAGTCCGTCGTCTGCAACTACTTCCACATCACGATGGACCAGTTCCTCTCCAAGACCCGCAAAAGGGAGATCGTCCAGGCACGTCAGATTGCGATGTATCTCAGCCGCAACCTTACCAAGACGTCGCTTTCGTCCATCGGAGCCCAGTTGGGCGGCAAGGATCACGCGACCGTGCTCCACGCTTGCAACACAGTCTCCGACCTTATGGATACCGACCGGAGTTTCCGCAACTATGTTGTGGACATCGAGAAGCAAATCACTTCGGCTGAATAGGAGAGGCCGGTCTGGAGCAGTTGACTTCAGGCAAACTCCTTGATAATTTTTTTACTTTATACAAATGGGTACACAGAGAATACTCTCATTTTTCGACGAGATTACACGCATCCCGCGCGAATCGGGACACGAAGAAAAGATAGTCGCATATCTGCAGAAGTTTGCCGCTGAGCGCGGCCTTGAATGCAAGACGGACCGCCTCGGCAACGTGATGATTGCCATCGGTGCCACAAAGGGCTACGAAGACCGTCCTACGCTCGTTCTGCAGGGCCATACCGATATGGTCTGCGAGAAAAAGGCGGGCATTGACTTTGATTTCTCAAAGGATCCCATCAAATATGTCATCGAAGACGGCTGGATGATCGCCAAGGACACCACCCTCGGTGCCGACAACGGTATCGGCGTGGCTACGGCTCTGGCAATTCTGGACGGCGACGCTGCGGAGCATCCGCGTATCGAGTGTCTCTTTACGGTTTCCGAAGAGACGGGACTTGACGGCGCACGCGGCGTCCGCAAGGGCTTCGTGACGGGCAAGACTCTCATCAACCTGGATGACGAGGACGAGGGATATTTCTGCGTAGGTTGCGCTGGCGGTATGGATACCGTCGGTACGTTCACGTATCAGACCAAGAAGATCCGCACCGGTCGCGTCACGACGAGGTTCTCGATTACCGGCGGCCTCGGCGGTCACAGCGGCGACGATATCGACAAGGGACGCATCAACGGCGTTCAGCAGATTGCACGTTTCGTAAATGAAGTGCTCTGCTACAACGTGGACCTGTGCCACATCGAGGCAGGCAACAAGCGCAACGCCATCGCCCGCGGCGGTGACGTGGTGCTGGCCATCCCCGGACGCAACGAAGAGAAGGTGGTCGAGGCGTTCAATGATTTCACCCGCCGCCTGAAAGCCGAATATGCCATCACCGATCCGGGCGTAACCTGCTCTGCAGAGCCCATTTCCTGGGAAGGCGGTGCTATGGACAGCCGCAGCGCGCGCAACATCATCAAGGCGCTGGTTTCCATCCCTCACGGCATAATCGCAATGAGTGCCGACATCCCCGGCCTGATAGAGACTTCCACCAACCTGGCATCCGTCAAGATGGGGCCTCGCAATACCGTCGTCGTAGGTACGATGCAGCGCAGCTCTGTCAACAGCGCGCGCATCTTCCTTTCCGAACGTATCGCAGCCGTAATGACGCTGGCAGGAGCAAAGGTTAAGCATTCCGACGGCTATCCCGGCTGGAAGCCCAATATGAATTCCCGTATCAAGGACGTTTGCGTCGCCGCATACCGCAAACTCTTCGGCAAGGATCCCGTTGTCAGGGCCATCCACGCCGGACTGGAGTGCGGCCTCTTCACCGACAAGTTCCCCGATATGGATATGATTGCCTTCGGCCCTACGCTGAGGGGCGTCCACGCTCCCGGCGAAATGCTCGACCTGGCATCCCTCGAACGTTTCTACGCAGTACTTCTTGAAGTTATCCGCACGGCATGAGTTACGATCCGATCATAGCACCGTCGATGCTTTCGGCTGATTTCGGCGCCCTCGACCGCGATGTCGAGATGGTCAACCGCAGCCGGGCAGGATGGTTCCATCTGGATATAATGGACGGCACCTTCGTGCCCAATATTTCCTTCGGTTTTCCGGTCGTGAAGGCCATCGCCCGCAATGCCCGCAAGCCGATGGACGCGCACCTGATGATCGTGCATCCGGAAAAATACATCAAGCGCTTTGCTGAGGCCGGAGTGGAGTGGCTCTCGGTTCACTATGAGGCCTGCGAAGACCTCGGCGCAGTGCTTTCGCTGATTCACGAATGCGGAATGAAGGCAGGTGTCGCAATCTGTCCCGAGACTCCCGCAAGCGTCCTTGAGGGCTGGCTCTCCAAGATGGATTTCGTGCTGGTGATGTCCGTGCATCCGGGATTCGGCGGCCAGAAATTCATCGAAGATTCGATTGCCAAGGTCGAATGCGTGCGCGAAATGATTGCCCGTGAGGGCGCATCCTGCCTGATAGAAGTAGATGGCGGTGTGGGTGCAGACAATATTCCCGCGCTTGCGCGTGCCGGTGTTTCGGCATTCGTGGCAGGCAGTTCGGTATTCTCGGCTCCGGATCCGGAGGAAACGATAGCTCGGTTCCTCAGTCTCGCCGAAGGTGCTTAGATGATATAACGCAATTCCTTGAATGCGAAATGACGCAGATGTCCGGCCCTGTCTTCGATGACTAGGCCGGCATTTTCGTCCAGACCGCGTATGCAGCCTTCGAAAATCTCGCCCTCGATATCTTCGGTAGTGGGGGTGAGTTTATCGTCCGAGAGCCTGCAGTCGCGGTATTGATGCCATTCGCCAAATCTGTACAGGCGGCTCAGATACTCCTGCTCCAGCGTGCTCCAGTCGGGCTTTTCGCCGATATGGCGGGAATAACGCGCGGCAATGCACTCCAGCAGGACGGGCAGCGCCTCTTCCGGGGCGATCGTCTTGCCGGTCTCCAGCAGCAGCGAGGTGGGGTTGGGCAGGGCAGGATCGAACTCCTTCTGGTTGAGGTTGAGGCCGATGCCTACGATGCTGTCTGACAATCTGTCAGTTGCAAGAATGTTCTCTATCAGTATGCCGCAGATTTTCCTGTCGCCGGCGTAAATATCGTTCGGCCACTTGATGCGGGCTTCGAGTCCGCGCTTCAGGAGATAATCGGTTATGCCGAGAGTGACAATCTGCGAAATCACGGCCTGACGTGCGGCAGGCAGGTCTGCGGGCCTCAGAAGCAGCGAAAACATCAGGTTGTCGCCGGCGCGGCTGTGCCATCTGTTGCCCCTCTGCCCCTTGCCTGCAGTCTGGTAGCGCGCGGCATATACGGCACCGGTTTCGAGGCCTGCACGGTCCTCCGCCATACGGGTATTTGTCGAATCGACGACATCAAACCAGTGTATCGTGGCGGAAAAGTTGTCTTGGCTAATTTTTTGCAGTATATTTGTCACTTATTAAATCTGTAAAATGGTAAAAAAGTCTGACAAAGTTAATAAAAAAGCCGCTCCCGCGCCCGTCGTGGAGACCGATCCGGTGAAAGTTATAGCCGAGGCGATGCTGGAGCGCAAGGGCGAGGAAGTCGTTTCGCTCGATTTACGTAAAGTCGGTACGTCAATATCCGATTTCTTCGTTATCTGCCACGCGGATTCGACTACTCGCGTGGTCGCAATATCCGATTATGTCGAGGAACTGATGGAAACCCGCTGCGGCCGTCCCGTCATCCGCAAGCAGGGACGCGAGAACGCATTCTGGATCATTCTGGATTATTCGGATATCGTAGTTCATATTTTCAAGACCGAACAGCGCGCATTCTACAGGCTCGAAGACCTGTGGGCTGATGCAGTTCTGACAACCTACAAGGATTAATAATGGCAC
>CAMZIP010000110.1 GCA_947307265.1 uncultured Bacteroidales bacterium
TGCGACGTCGTGCACGCGGACGATGGTCGAGCCGCCTTCAACGGCCTTGAGCAGCAGTGCATCCGCATCCCTGCCGCGCGTCATCCGCTTGTTTGAAATGCCGCACAGGATGGGTTTTCCGAGGCTCTGGAGCCGCGGCAGGCCATCCATAAGCCGCAGGCAGTCTTCGATGCTCTTCGAAAAACCGAAACCGGGGTCGCAGATCCAGTCGCTGATGCCGGCCTTTTCAGCCTTTGCGGCAAAACGTTCGAACCACGCCGCCACTTCTTCCACCACGTCACCGTAGGTAAATTCCCCGTGCATAGTGTTGAAATCGCCCTGATGATGCATCGCGATATAGGGCAGGCCGAGTTCGGCGGCCAGCGGAAGCATACCTTCGTCCCATTCGCCGGCGGAAATATCGTTGATCCAAAGCGGCCCGACGGTATCGTAAGCGCGTCGGATGATGCCGCTGCGGAACGTATCAATCGACAGGGGAATGTCGGTCGCAAGCGACTTCCAGCCTTCGAGTGCCGGTACAAGTCGCGCCCATTCTTCCTCTTCGCTTACCAGGACAGAGCCCGGCCGAGAAGAGACGGCACCGACGTCGAGGATGTCCGCCCCTTCCGAGATGAGTTGCTGCGCCCTGAGGACGAATGCATCCCGCCCCTGGACGCGGCTTTGAGCAAAGAATGAGTCGTCATTGACGTTGACGATGCCCATTATTTTTATCCCCTTGCGTGACATTCGATTAAAATGCGTAAATTTGAAAGTTGTCACGACAGATAACCGTCTCGCGACAACGCAATAACAAAGATAGAAAAAATATGCTTATCGTGCTTGAAGGCCTTGACGGCGCCGGTAAATCCACCCAGATCAGACGCATATCGCAGTATGTGGCAGCGTCCGGCCGCAAGGTGGAACACCTTCACTTCCCGCGCTACGATGCGCCGGTATTCGGTGCAATGATAGCCGCATACCTCAGAGGCGATTACGGCGCCATCGACAGCGTGCATCCGCAGATAGTCGCGCTGCTTTTTGCGGAGGACCGCAGGATGGCGGCGGACGAGATCCGTCGCAAACTTGACGACGGCTGCTGCGTCATTCTTGACCGATATGTCTATTCCAATATTGCATTCCAGTGCGCCAAATCCGCGGAAAGCGAAGCTGCTGCGCTCCGGGACTGGATCCTGGACGTCGAATACAATGTCTTCGGCATTCCGCGTCCGGACCTGAACCTCTTCCTCGACGTGCCGATTTCCTTTGTAGATGCTCGCCTGCACGAGACGCGCGAGGGTGACGATAGGGCATACCTCGGCGGCAAAGAGGATATTCACGAGCAGGATATCCGTTTCCAGCAGAGAGTGCGTGAACTCTATCTCGAGCAGTGCAGCCGCGACAGCAGTTTCCATCGCATCGAATGCGGTGACAGCCAGGGCCGGATGCTCTCCGAAGAAGATATTTTCGCCCGTATCAAGACTCAGATCGACAAACTGATATGAAATTCCTGAGAGTCTTTTGCCAGATAATTCTGGGCTTGCACCTGGTGATGACCGGCCTTCCCAAACTGGCCGATCCGGTCGGAACGAGCCTGCTCATCCAGGAATATCTCGGGATGATCCACGGCAGTTGGCTGAACCCTGCTGCTGATTTTATGGCAATGTGCTACGGACTCGTGGAGACTCTGCTCGGTATCGCCGTTCTCTCAGGTCTGCGTTACCGTCTGACCGCGCTTGCGGCAGTCATTTTTACTTCGCTGACGACGCTGCTTACGCTCGTGCTTGTGATTCGCGGAAGCGGCACGGTCTCTTCGCTCATAGCCCATTTCAGTTTTATACTGATGGCGATATGTATGCTCTCGCAGCACCGCAAAGTCGAGCCTATGGCGGCCGCTCCGGTCGAATGGACGCTGCTCGGCGTATATGCGGCCGTGCTGCTGGTCTTTTCCATCAGTGCTTACAACAGCCTCCCGCGCATAGATTATACTCCCTTCAAGGCCGGTACTGATTTCCAGAGGGCAAATGACGGAGAAGGACGAGTCTCACTGGTGTTCCAGGCCGATTCGACCGAAGGCCGGGCCGTGGCTGACGAGGGTCCGCTGGTGGTTTCGGTGGTATGGAATCCTCTTAAAATGGATGCCGCCGGATGGCAGGAAATAATGCTGCTCCGCGAACGCGTGGACCGTATAGGCGTGCCGTTCAGGCTTTTCGCCACGCACGAAGGCGTGCCCGAAGAACTGTCGGATGCACTTCTGACCGGCCAGGAGAGCGACCTTCGCGCCCTGATGCGTTCCAACGGAGGCGGCGTGTATTTTTATGATGGCGGCATTATCTGCAAATGGGCGGCCGGCAAGATGCTTGACGGCAGGCTCGAAGAGACGCTCGGGCGTGATCCGGACGAGGCTCTGGTCGAGTTTATGGCAGCAGAAAAAACCTACGCCCGCGTTTTTGTCGCTATACTGCTCATTTCCATTCTGTTAATGCGATATATATGCCGATTCAACAGCCGTAAAAATGCCCGCTCGGCTGCTTGATTTTATCAAGAAAAGACTTACATTTGCAAAAAGAATATTAACCAACTAAAAAGAATAACAATTATGGCAAAGAAATGGATCTGCACCATCTGCGGTTATGTACACGAAGGACCTGAAGCACCCGAGCAGTGCCCCCTCTGCAAGGCTCCCAAGGCTAAATTCAAAGAAGTAGTAGAGAGCAGCAACGGTCTGACTTTCGTCGACGAGCACAAACTTGGCGTCGCACAGGGTTGCGATCCCGAAATCTGGGAGGGTCTCCAGAGGCACTTCCACGGTGAATGCACCGAGGTCGGCCAGTATCTCGCTATGAGCCGCCAGGCTGACCGCGAAGGTTATCCCGAGGTTGCTGACGCTTTCCGTCGCTATGCACTCGAAGAGGCTGACCACGCAGCACGCATCGCAGAGCTTCTCGGTGAACTCGTCTGGGATACCAAGACCAACCTCAAGAAGCGTATGGAAGCTGAGGCAGGCGCTTGCGAAGGCAAGAAGGCTATCGCTACCCGCGCAAAGGAACTCAACTATGACGCAATCCACGACACCGTCCACGAGATGGCAAAGGACGAGGCACGTCACGGCAAGGGCTTCGAAGGCCTCTACAACCGCTATTTCAAGAAATAAGGATTACTTTACAAGTCCCGTAGCCTTATTCCAGGCGAGGGTCTTGTAGAATTCGTTCAAGTATTCGTATTCGGGATTCGGCAGATAAGAGCTGAGTCCCGAATATTTTTTTGGATCTATGATGATGCTGAGGAAGCGCTCGGTTGCGGCGCGATAGATTACCGCGCGGTCGAGGGCAGTGCAGAACTTCGAGTATTCGTCCGCATCTGCCACCTTGCTCACGATGTCGCGCAGATCATAGAACCAGTGCCTGTTGAGGCGGAAATACTGCTGGATATAACTGCCGTTGAGGGCGAAAATCTCGTTGCGGTGACGGTCGAAAATACTTGCTGCAACCTTTGCGAGGCCTTCCAGTTGGTCGGTCTGAATGACCGAAACGGTGCAGCCCTTGGTGCGCTCGATCTGGCTCCGCTCATAGTAGTAGCGGTAATATTCCTCGGCCGTAGCAATCAGACCGTCCTTAACGTCCCTGTTGAACAGGGCATCCATCATCATATAGTAGGGGAATCCCTGAGCCAGAATTTCGGTAGGAGAGAAGACGATATAGTCGCAATTGTCCTTCATCTCGTATGCCACCTCGATACCGCCCATCAGGCAGGCGTCGAAGATGATATAATCATAATGGAATGGCAGGGCCGCGGAAATCTCGGCTATCTCCATCTCCTTGTCACCGTTATAATCGTTGCCGAAAGTGCGGGTAAGTGAATCTTCGGAAGACTTGACAAGGTTGCGGTAGGGGTCTTCCATATCCATTATCCTGCGGCCTGCAAGTTCTTTGGGATCATTGAAATATCCCTCGGGCAGGTATCCGGTTGCGTGCGACCAGAGGATGAGTCCGCGATTCTTGGCCGGCCAGAGCATCTGGACGTCGTTTGCAACGCGGGTGAGGGTTGCAGGATCTGCCGAATTGGTATTCTCGTCGTAGCGTACGACGACCGATGTACGCATATTTCCTTCCTTCGTCAGCGAATACTTCCGGAGTTCAGGAGCTGAGTTGTAGGTATGCAGATATACGAATACGGCACGGTTGGGATCGCCGTCCGGCGGCAGGAATCCCATTGCAAGCTGGTCCACATTATCCTGAGCATAATAGGAGAGGCTGTTGTTGCCCGCCAGATAGATCAGGACATACTGGGCTTCGGAACGGTCCTCCTTGACGCAGGAAGGAAACAGTACCGTGCAGCATAC
>CAMZIP010000111.1 GCA_947307265.1 uncultured Bacteroidales bacterium
GCTCTTCCAGAACAACGCCCTGTGGGAGACCTTCAACTACCGGCAGGCGTGGGCGTTCGTCCGCACCGCCATCCCCGGCAGCCAGGAGGCGACCCAGCAGAACGCCGGCCAGACTGTACACTTGTTCACCTGCGCGGAATACTACCTCTTCCAGCCCATCATCCCTACCGTGGACTCCGATGGCTACTGGGTGGTCAACGGAACGCGCGTGACCGATGGCAGCGGCAACCCCGTGCCGTCATCGCATACCGTGACGTATGATGCCGAGACGAACCAGATCATCATCGACCAGGGGCGCGTTGACAAGAACGGCAACTCCATCGCCCAGACCATCACCGCCCTGGACGACGCCCTCGATAATCAGCAGGAACTCTATGAGGCCGATGAAGGTACGCAGAGCGGCAGCGTCTCCGGTGACGGATCTCGCTGGGGATCGTACAAGGCCGCGGAGGCCGCGCGCAATGCTGCCAGGACAACGGCTGAAGGCACGAAGAACGGCAGCACCGCCGGCGACGGCTCGATGTGGGGTGAGTACAAGGCCGCGGAGGCCGCGCGCAATACCGCACGGGCCGCATCCGAAGGCACGAAGAACGGCAGCACCGCCGGCGACGGCTCGATGTGGGGTGAGTTCAAGGCGAACGAGAACGGCCGAGACGATGCCAGCGAGGCGCAGGAAGGGACGAAGGACGGCAGCACGGCGTCGGACGGAACGCGCTGGGGAGAATACAAGAATGCGGAGCAGGAGCGCAATGCCGCCAGGGCTGCCGCGGAAGGAACGGCGGCGAGGAGCATAGCTGGAGACGGCTCTATGTGGGGCACCTTCAAGAGCAACGAGCAGGATCGCAACACGGCCCTCGCCAATGCCGAAGGATCGTCGGCGAGCAGCACGGCCGGTGACGGCAGCCGCTGGGGGTCTTACAAGGCCGCGGAAGATGCGCGTGACGCTGATGCGGAGGCGGCGGAGGGAACGGTCTCCAGCAATGCCGGCGACGGCAGCCGCACGGGCGCATACAAGACCGCCGAGGCAAACCGCAACACGGCCTATACCGGAGCAGAGGCGGCACGCAACGCCGCACGGCTTGCGGCTGAGGGAACGAGCGAAAGCACCGCTGGCGACGGCACGCGCTGGGGTGCGTATAAGACCGCCGAAGCGGCGCGGGACACCGCACGGGCAAACGCGGAAGGCACGGCCAGCAGCACGGCGGGGGATGGAACTCGCTGGGGAGCATACAAGCAGGCCGAGGCGCAGCGGCAGAATGCTTACACCACCGCCGAGGGCAGCGCTTCGTCGGTCGCCGGGGATGGAAGCCGCTGGGGTGCTTATAAGGCGGCAGAGGCAGAGCGCAGCGAGCAGATGAACGCCTTGCAAGCCACCGTCAATGGCCTCGCAGACGGCACGACCGTGCCGAAACTCGCTGAAAACCTCAAGTCGTGGGAGGAGCGCAACGCGCTGAACGTGGACGACGAATGGGCTGAGAACATCCGCACGACGGCGGGCGACCAGTCCATCGATTCCAGCAAGGGGGCACGGCTTATCTCCATCGTCGCGCAGACTGACTTCGCGGCGACGGCCTTCAAGGAGACGGGCTTCAACCTGCTGCACAATGCCGTGGCCGTAGGCGACGGCTACTACTTCCCCGTTCCGGCTTTGGCCTTCGGTACTTTCGGCACGGCGACGCAGCCAAACGGCGTGCTTTTCACGAAAAGCAGCCGCGAAAACCTCAAGCCGACGGTGCGCTTCAAGGCGCTTGCAGACGGTGTGCCCACAAGCCTCAATGACGGCGACGCGTGTACCTATACCGACTCAAACGGCTACCGCTTCTACACTACGCCGAGCGCGGGCTACCTTATCGTCAGCGGCATCACGCTGGCCTCTACTTGCGCCCATATCGGATGGAGCCGCCGCTATGACGACTATGTCGCCCCGGATGCGTCCGCAGACGCGGGCAGCACCATCGCCCTCTCCGCGATCCTCGCCGCCGTCCACTCCGACGTGTCGAAACTGCTGGCCGTAGGCAGCGGCGCGAGCCTCGTCTCCGACCGCATCGACTTCGGAACTTCAACCGCCACCTGGACGCGGAAGGTCCAGCGCGTGAAGCCGACGTGGACGCGCAGCGACCTCGACCCCGAGACGGGCCTCTACACCTATACCGCCGCAATCGCGTCGATGGTTTCCGGCGGCCTCGCGGAGTTTGAGACCGACAACGTCGCCATCGAGGTCAATGGCACGAACATCTCCTACCAAAGCGAGAGTTCGACGGCTACGAATGACTATGTCAAGTACCAGCTCGCTACGCAGGCCACGGGCAGCGTGGCGCTTTCCAACACCCTCGCGCTGGAGGACTGGGGCCTTGAGATTCTCGTCGGCGCTTCCGGCTCGGCCATCATTACGGCGCAGTACGCGCAGGGCTACCCAGATGCGCTGGCGCAGTTGCTGGCGAACATCGACCAGTCCACCGTGCCGATTATCTGCGCCGCCTTCGCCAAGATGCAGGGCGAGATTGACGGCTTGAAGGCCGCGCTCTACGAGGGCATCAACCTGCTCCGCGTGGCGGCGATGCGCGTGGACACGGCTGAACTCTACCGCTGCGGCGTTCCGGCTGAATTGTATTGCGATACGGCTGGCGCACCTGCCGCCGCCCGCGTGCCAAAAAACTGGAACACCGACACGATGGGCCTCTGGACAGGCGTCCCGCGCTTCGTCGGGCAGATATACGCCGACCGCGTCAGTAAGAAGATATACGTCGCGTGGACGGTCAACAATTCCACTAACGACTGGGTAATCCTCAATTAAAAACGACTGAGATATGATTAAAAGTTTCCCCACTCCTGCGGCCTACGCCGCTGCTGGCAAGCCCACGGACGAGTCGCGGGTTGCCCAGATACAAAGCACGGGCGAGGTTATGGTCGACGGCGTGAACGTGCTGCTCCCGCAGCCGACCGACGTCTGCGCCGTCCTCTTCGATGAGGAAGGCAACGACCGCTTCGTCAAATGGGACACCATCATCAAGAGCCTGCTGCCCGCCGGATGGACGCACGTCGGCTATGCCTTCGACTTCGACGGCAGGCGGTTCAAGGTTCTCGACAAAGACCATACGACCGCGAAATGGCTCAACTGCTGGCAGTATAGCATCACGGCGGTGTCCGCTGCCGCCATCAAATTCTGGTTGCATATGAAGGGCGACTACGCTGCGTGGGTGGCTATCGAGGTCACGCTCACGGACAGCAGCAACGGATATATCAACGCCACCAGCGCAAGCGAAATCACCGCCGCGCTGAATGCCGCCGGAAACACGGGCAACGTGGGCTACGACAAGCACGGCTACTGGGCGTTCCTCGCCAACGACAACGATGGGGCCGTCGAGAGCGACGGCACGAAGATCGTCGTGCAATGCGACCTCTGCGAGGACTACCGCCAATACCAAATCTCGGACACGACGCACGCCCTCGTGGGCTGCACGATGGCGCTATCCGTGTGGGGCGATATGCCCGCCTCGAGCGCCACGTTCCGCAAGACGGGCGCAAGTTCGGCGGGTGGCATTATGAATGTCGAGCGGGCAGTTATCTACTATTCTGCAAGCGGAAGCGTGCCGACGGCAAATGTCGCCATTAACAATGCGACGCTTGTCAAGCGCGAGGCTTTCGATTCGTCGGCCTACTGCGCAGACCTGCGGGCGTTCTACGGGACATATGAGGCGTATATCGCCGCAAATATGGTCTTGTGGCCGCACCCCGACTACGGCGCTTTTGGTATGATAGACGCGGACGAGATGACGCGCCGTTATGCGACAAAGACCTTCACGAAGAAGGACGGCACGGCACTCATCAAGTTCCCCGCGCTGAACACCGCGCTTGCCGTCGGCTACGGCACGGGCAAGTACGCCGCCGGAAGGTGGCATCTCTCCGACATTACTGACGGGATGGTGTATATGCGCGACGATGTTATGAACAAACTCGCCGAGGCGCAGAAGCGGATGGCGACCACCGTCATTGCCAATAACGTCACCCGATGGTTTGCCCGTTGGTACGGCGTCGGTTTCGCGTGGCTTTTCGGCGGCTACTACGGCATTCTCGGCAACGGCAGCGTGACCAGCACGCCTCGTTGCCAGGCGGTCACGCTTTGCGAATTGGATTAATCT
>CAMZIP010000112.1 GCA_947307265.1 uncultured Bacteroidales bacterium
GCGGTTAGTTGGTACAATTTTGAACCGACCTACCGCAAAAAGGGCCGTTTTTGCTGTAAGTTGGTACCATTTCATACCGACCTACCGCACTTGCCGGCTTTTTGCAAAGTGGGCAAAAAATGGCCCTTTTTGTGTCCGGTTTGAGGCCGGGAGCCAACCTTCTAATGATTCCTGATCAAACCTTTCCTATAGGCCTGTAGGAGCTGGCGAAGGTCATCGATCTGCTCCTTGAGTTCGGCGCCCTTATCGGTGTCGCGGACATAGCGGCGGCTCTCCTCGAACTCGAGAACCTTGGTCTCAGAGAGGATATCCAAGCCCTGCTTGACAGCCTTCTCACGGGTGGAGAACGGTGCGTGCTGCACGAGTTTCAGGCACTGTGAGTTGAATATCAGCGTGTAGCCTGCGATACCTGTCTCCGGCTGGTAAGCCTTCGAATAACCGCCGTCGATGACCAGCAGTTTGCCGCCGGCCTTGATGGGGCTCTCGCCCTTGATGGTCTTGACAGGAATATGGCCGTTGATGATATGCGCGTGACGGGTATCCTTGATACCGAATTCGTGGAGAATCATATCGCAGATATCCTCGCGGTTCTTGAGCTCCATATACGCGCCCAGCGGCTCTTTGTGAGTCTCTTTCTCTGCAATGAAATAGCGCTCGAAGGTAGCCATCTTGCCCTTGTCGAACGTCGGAGCGACAGGACCGCACCACAGATACCAGATGAAGTCCTGGCCCTTCTGGCGCAGCGGAGTCTCCTCGCGCGTATAGTAAGCGGCGCGGACGAGTTCGTCAACCTTGTCGAACAGTTTGCGGCCTGCATACGGCTTGCCGTCGATCATCATCGGCTTGAAAGTGCCGTCCGGATTTAGGGGAACTGAACCGTGGAAGAGCAGGTTGTTGTTGCGTACCAGGTACAGCGAGCCGTGATTGAGGAAGCAACTCATATGGCGGCGGAGTTTCTCGCTCGTCTCGAAACTGCGGGTGAGGCGGTCGATGACATCCTGCTCCTCGTCCGTAAGATCGTAAGGATGCTCCGGATCGATGGTCGGGAAATTGGTATCGAGCAGGTTGTACGTCTTGCCGTCGAGGGTTATCGTACCCTTCTTTTTGTCGATGAGGTGCAGCAGGTTGCGGCTTTCCATTCCGAAACCGGGATTGCGCGCGATGACGCGGCTCTCCATCTTGAACTGGATGATCGCAATCGCCTTGTGCATCTTGGCGATCAGGGCCACCTGGGACTCGTCGAGGCGCTCGTACTCGTTCTTCTTGGGCAGGAAGAGCGTGCACGGGTCGTCTGCGTAGGTCTTCATAGCGAAGGTAGCCAGCGGCAGGACGTTGATGCCGTAGCCGTCCTCCAGCGTTACCAGGTTGGCGTAGCGGAAGCAGATACGGAGTACGTTGGCCACGCAGGCCTTGCTGCCGGCAGCCGCACCCATCCAGACTATATCGTGATTACCCCACTGGATATCGTAATTGTGGTAATTGTAGAGCGTCTCCATAATGAGGTGCGCGCCCGGACCGCGGTCATAGACATGGTGGATGACGTTGCAGATGGTAGCGATAAAGTGATCAGCGCGTCCTGTGGAGATGATACTCTCCACGATAGCCATCATATAACGCTGCTTGTTCTGGTTCTCTTCGATCCACTCGTGCAGCAGCTCTTCGACTATGTACGAATACTCCTTCGGCAGCGCCTTGCGGACCTTGCTGCGCGTGTATTTGGAGGAGCAGATAGCCATTACCTGGATGATGCGCATCAGCATCACGCGATACCATTCGTCCATTTTCGCACGCGAACGGGTGGTAGCCTTGACGGCGCGGATTTTATCCTCCGGATAATAAATGAGTGTGCAGAGGTCGCGCTTTGCTTTCTGCGTCAGCGTATTGCCGAAAATCATTTCGACTTTCTGGCGAATGACACCGCTGCCGTTGCGCAGCACGTGCTCGAAAGCCTCGTTCTCGCCGTGCAGGTCGGTGATGAAGTGCTCCGTTCCTTTCGGGAGGTTGAGAATCGCTTCGAGGTTGATAATCTCGGTGCAGGCGGCCTGTTCGCTCGGGAAACTGCAGATATTTAAGGTCGCGTTTCATATATTTCTAATAATATTTGACTTCTTTGCCTTCGATTGCGGTGAGGAGGTTGTTTGCCATACGGCTTGCGCCGAAACGGAACAGGCTCTTGTCAAGCCATTCCTCGCCGAGGATATCACGCACGATATTGTAATAGACCACGGCGTCATCTGCCGTTGCAATTCCACCTGCGGGCTTGAATCCGACGCGGCGGCCGGTCTTCTCGAAATAAGCCTTGATGCAGCGGCACATAACCTCTGCCGCCTCGGGAGTCGCGCTGACGCCAATCTTGCCTGTCGAGGTCTTTATGAAATCCGCGCCGGCCTCCATAGCGAGCCACGAAGCCTCTTCGATGAGTTTCGGGTCCTTGAGAGCGCCTGTTTCGAGGATAACCTTCAGGTGGACCTTGGGATTGACCTGGCGGATAGCCTTGCCGATGGTCTCAATCTCAGCCTTTGCAGCGGCCTTGTCGCCATCCAGGAAGGCATTCAGCGCAAGCACTATATCCACCTCGTCGGCACCGTCCTGCACTGCCTTGACGCACTCTGCCGTCTTGACTTCGAGGAAGCTCTGCGATGCGGGGAAGCAGCCGCCGACTACTGTGATATTGACGCCGGGGGCGGTAAGGGTGCTGCGGACCGTCTTCGCGAAATTGGGGAAAACGCATATCGATGCGGGCAGCGGGCAGTCGGGGAAATGCTTCTTGAACTCATTGACCTTGACTGTCATAGCCTTGATGCTGGTAGGCGTATCGGTGGGATTGAGCGATGTAAGGTCAATCATCCCGAGGGCCTTGCGGTAAATCTCTTTCATATCGTGTTATAGTTTGTTTTTGCTGTCAATCCAGATTGTTACGGGGCCGTCGTTGAGCAGGTCAACATTCATATCGGCTCCGAAAATGCCGCTCTGCACCTCGTGACCGAGGGCCGCGGAAAGCTCGCGCTTGAACGCCTCGAACAGCGGTTCGGAAATCTCCGGCGGCGCGGCGTGGACGTAGGACGGGCGGTTGCCCTTTTTCGTGGAAGCCATCAGCGTAAACTGGCTGACAGCCAGAATATCGCCGCCGACCTCGGCCAGCGGCAGGTTCATCACTCCGTTCTCGTCGTCGAAAATGCGTAATCCGCAGATCTTGCGGGCGGTCCAGTTGAGGTCTTCGGCCGTCTCGTCGGCGCCGAATCCGCACAGCACCAGCATTCCGGTCCCGATTGAGCCCGTCACCTGTCCTTCGACCGTGACGCTCGCCCTGGTAACCCGCTGGATTAGTGCTCTCATCTGTTTATTTCTTGAATTTCTCCTCCAGGCTCTTCTTGTCGTTCTTTCGGGCCTTGCCCTGCGGCTTTTCCTGCTTCGCAGGCTTTTCAGGACGGACCTTTTTCTCAGGTCGGAGGTTGACTTCCCGGGTCTCCACCTCGGCATCCGAATCGACTTCCTCCTCTTCCTTGACGACCTCGTTGGAATTCGTTTCCTTCTCGACCTTCACCTGCTCGAAATCATCCGCGCCGAAGAACGTCACGGGCTTGGTAGCCATATTTAAGGCTGTGCTGTCATCGTCGGCGACTTCGTAGCCGTCAGGCATTCCGTCTGGCTCGTCATCCGGCTCGTTGGCCGTCAGTTCGTCTTCCGGCGTCCAGGTAAGCATCATCTTGAGCGAATCCATCAGGAAGCGGACGCGGTGTATGTCCTCCTTCTGCGCACGGAGATCGTCACGGACGCCCTCCATAAGCCGCGTAAACAGCTTCGGATGGCGTTTGTACTGAGCGATGGCATCGAGGAACTGGTCGCAGGTATAGCCGTAACTCTCTATAATCGGCTGGTATATGACGAGCGAATCCGCACTCAGGCGAACTTCCGGAGCCATATCGACACACTGGTCGATATAGAACAGGTCTTCGTAGATAGACATCATATCGGAGGCCGGGATAATGACCTCTTCGGAGCCGCACGAAGAGAGCAGCGCCACCGCCGACAATATACCGAGAATACGACTCTTCATCTTGAGCGGAAAACGGGTTTCGAACCCGCGACCTTCGGCTTGGGAAGCCGACGCTCTACCAACTGAGCTACTTCCGCA
>CAMZIP010000113.1 GCA_947307265.1 uncultured Bacteroidales bacterium
ACGCCGACTTTTTTACTCCGCACGGAAAGCAGTCTGCGCGTAAGCCTCTATTCCATCAGCATCTTGTATCTGAAACGTTTGGGCTCGACATTGCCGAGGCGCATCTTCTTGTTCTCCTCGTACTCGGAATAAGTACCTTCGAAGAAATAGACCTTGCCGTCGCCCTCGAAGGCCAGAATATGGGTGGCGATACGGTCCAGGAACCAGCGGTCGTGAGAAACCACAACGGCGCAGCCCGCAAAACTGTCGAGAGCCTCCTCGAGCGCACGGATCGTATTCACGTCCACGTCATTCGTCGGCTCATCGAGGAACAGCACATTCGCATTATCCTTAAGCGTAAGCGCAAGATGCAGACGGTTGCGCTCACCGCCGGAAAGCACACCGCACTTCTTCTCCTGGTCAGCGCCCGAGAAATTGAAACGCGAAATATAGGCACGCGCATTGACCTCGCGATTGCCAAGACGGACAAACTCGGAATTGTCCGCGATAGTCTCGTAAACGGTCTTTTCAGGATCAATCTGCTTATGCTGCTGATCGACATACGCGATCTTGACCGTCTCACCGACACTGAAAGTACCGCTGTCAGGCTGCTCGTAGCCCATCATCAGGCGGAAAAGCGTCGTCTTGCCGGCACCGTTGGGACCGATAACGCCCACGATACCTGCCGGGGGCAGCGAAAAAGTAAGATGCTCGAACAGCAGGCGGTCGCCGTAAGCCTTGGAAACGTCGTTGCACTCGAGAACCTTGTTGCCGAGACGCGGACCGTTGGGAATGAAAATCTCCAACTGCTCCTCTTTCTGCTTGACATCGGCGGCAAGCATCTTCTCATACGCACCCAGACGGGCCTTACCCTTCGCGTGACGGGCCTTGGGAGCCATCCTCACCCACTCCAACTCACGTTCGAGAGTCTTGCGACGGCGGCTCTCCTGCTTCTCTTCCATTGCCAGGCGGGCGCTCTTCTGCTCCAGCCAGGAGGAATAATTGCCCTTCCAGGGAATGCCCTCTCCGCGGTCGAGTTCCAGAATCCAGCCGGCCACGTTGTCCAGGAAATAACGGTCGTGCGTAACGGCGATAACCGTACCCTTATACTGCTGGAGATGCGCCTCGAGCCACTGGATACTCTCGGTATCGAGGTGGTTGGTAGGCTCGTCGAGCAACAGCACGTCCGGCTCGCGAAGGAGCAGGCGGCAAAGCGCGACACGGCGGCGTTCACCACCGCTCAGGGTGGCCACGGAAGCATCCGGATCGGGGCACTGGAGCGCGTCCATCGCCCTTTCGAGTTTCGCGTCGATATCCCATCCGCCGACGTGCTCGATGGCCTCGGTGAGTTCGCCCTGGCGCTCCATAAGTTGCGTCATCTGCTCATCGTCCATCGGCTCGGCGAACTTGAGGCTGATCTCCTCATATTCGTGAAGCAGGTCCATCACCTCGCTGACACCCTCGCGGACCACGTCGATGACCGTCTTGGAATTGTCAAGCTGCGGCTCCTGCTCCAGATAACCCACGCTGTAGCCGGGTGCAAAGACCACCTCGCCGCGCGTAGGCGTTTCAAGGCCGGCGATAATCTTCATCAGAGTAGATTTACCGGAACCGTTCAGACCGATGATACCGATCTTGGCACCGTAGAAAAATGAGAGATAGATATCCTTGAGGATGACCTTGTTGTTGTGAGGCAAAATCTTGCTCACACCGTTCATCGAGAAGATGATCTTTTCGCCTGCCATAACTGAAACTGTTTAATCGATAAGTCCGCGCTGACGCATCACGTAAAGGATGATTTCGGCAGTCTGCTCAAAACCTCCTGCAGTCGAAGAATCGACGCACAGGTCATAACTTGCCGAATCTCCCCAGCGCTTGAATGTAAAATAATTGTAGTAGTCGGCACGGCTTCTCTCGGCCTGCTCGACCATTCGGCGCGCCGCAGCGACTTCGATATTCTTGTCAGCCGCAACCCGCGCGACACGCTCTTCCAGCGGTGCGGTCACGAAGACATTGAAGATACCCGGATCGTCACGCAGGACATAATCCGCACAGCGTCCGACGAAGATACAGGAGCCTTCGGAAGCGATACGGCGCATCACTTCGCTCTGGAGGGCGAAAAGATTGTCGTCTCCGAGATACGAACGGTTCGCCATCGACTCGGTAAGAGGAGAAAGAACGCCGCCCGTAAGAAGCGACAGAAGCCCGCGCTTGCGGGGTTTTTCGTCACTCGGGGCAAATACCTCCGGCGAAAGCCCGCAGGCCTTCGCGGCTTCGGTGAGCAACTCCTTGTCGTACATTTTAACGCCAAGCTGCTCGGAGAGGATGTGCGCCACTGCAAGGCCTCCGGCCCCGATGCGGCGTCCGATTGTCAGGATGAAATGCTTCTGTGTCATACGGACTCCTTTTGCTGTTCTTTTTTAAACTGCCGCTGAAGCGAATGAAGCATCAGTTCGGATACCACCAGTGCGGCAAGGTCGGAAGCCGGCATACTGTACCAGACGCCGTCCGTGCCGAAGTATCGCGGCAGGATGACCAGGAACGGCAGCAGGAACAGCAACTGCCGCGTAAGGGAAAGAAATATAGCCTTGCGGGCCAGGCCGAGGCTCTGGAAAAAGTATGAGATCACCATCTGCCGGCCAATTATCAGGAACATAATGACGTTGATCTGCATACCGTGAGCCGCCATCTCTATCAGTTGCGGATCCTTCGTGAAGATGGAAGCCGCCTGGCGCGGGAAGAATATACCTACGATAAAACATACCGAAGTGACGATGCAGGAGCAGATGACGGTCAGATTGAACGCCTTCATCACGCGGTCATACTGCCGTGCGCCGTAATTGTAGCCCGCAATCGGCTGCATACCTTGCGTGAAGCCCATCACGATCATCAGGAAGATGAAGACCACGCGGTTGACGATGCCGAACGCGCCGATGGCCAGGTCGCCGCCATAGTTCTTGAACTGGTTATTGATGAAAATCACCACGAAACACGAGGCGACGTTCATCAGGCAGGGTGCGAGACCGATCGACAGCGAACGCCGCGCAATCCGCCAGTCCACACCGAACGACGAGCGGGAGAAGTGAAGGAACTCCCGCTTGTCGCACAGTATGCGCAGAATCCATATCAGTGCCAGGCCCTGCGAAAGAATGGTCGCGACTGCCGCGCCCTGGATGCCCATCTTGAATACGAAGATGAACAGCGGATCCAGCAGCGAATTGATACCTACGGTAAATACCGTGGCAAGCATCGCTTTCTGCGGGTGCCCCGACACGCGCACTATCGAATTGAGTCCGAAATAGAGATGCGTGATGATATTGCCCGCAAGGATGGGAATCATATAACTGCGGGCATAGGGCAACGTAGCGTCGCTGGCCCCGAACAGCCGCAGGATAGGATCCAGGAATATGAGCGAAATGGCGGTGAAAACCACGCCGATCGCTACATTTAATATAAACACGTTGCTCAGCACGCGCCGGGCCTGGTCATAATTCTTCTGGCCGAGCAGGACGCTGGTCAGGGTTGCTCCGCCTACGCCGACGAGCGTGCCGAATGCTGCTGAAAGATTCATCAGCGGGAAAGTGACCGCCAGGCCGGAAATAGCCAGCGGGCCGCATCCCTGCCCGATGAAGATGCTGTCCACCATATTATATATGGAAGAAGCGGCCATCGCAATGATGGCCGGAAGAGCATACTTCTTCAGCAGACGGGAGACAGGCTCCGTGCCGAGTTCCAATGGAAGATTCTCAGCCACGGATTAACGTGCCGTCATTGCTGCCAGAGCGATCGAGTTGAGCTTCGTGTCGATGCTGTCAGCGCGGCTCGAAAGCACGCAAGGCGCTGCTGCACCTGCCACGATGGCTGCCGTACGGACGCCCGGGCAAAGTTGTGTATTGGTCTTGTAGAATACGTTTGCAGACTCGATGTTGGGGAAGAGGAGGCAGTCGGCGTCGCCGGCAACATCGCTCTTGAGCTTCTTGATAGCAACAGCTTCCTGGGAGAGTGCTACGTCGAGTGCGAGAGGACCGTCGAGGAGGCAACCGCCGATCTGGCCGCGGTCAGCCATCTTTGCGAGGAGAGCAGCCTCTACGCAAGCCGGCATACCGTCGAGCATCTGCTCGGTAGCGGCAACTGCAGCCACCTTCGGCTTCT
>CAMZIP010000114.1 GCA_947307265.1 uncultured Bacteroidales bacterium
CTCCATCAGCGGTAGCACGACCGTTTTCGGCAAACTGGGTATCAACGGCCAGCTGACTCTCGACCCTTATGCCATCGACGGACAGGGCAATCGCATCAATAAACTGAATATCCTTACTCCGGGCCACGTTCCCGCACGCCTGACGAATGCGAGTGCTTCGCTCTCCTATTCTATCGACGGCAAGGGCGAGATCAAGGGTAATGACGGTACGAACGGCGCTGCCGGCAGCGATTACGCGATGGTGTATTATCATCCCGTGACCGGTGAATATATCCCGGGCGGCTGGGTTTATTATATGAATCCCGCCATTCCCTGGAGCCTGCGTTTCGGATACAATTATTCTATGTCGCGCGCGTATCAGTATTCCAACGAGCAGTTGAATGTCAAGGATACGCATACGCAGACGTTGTCCGTGTCGGGTAACCTACGCCTTACGAAGCGTATGAATTTCAGCCTCAACACGGGTCTCGATATTTCGAAGATGAAGCTTTCGACGACTCAGTTGAGTGCCACTTTCGATTTGCACTGCTTTACGATGAGTGTGTCTTGGGTGCCTAACGGCAAATGGGAGAGCTGGAGTTTCCGCATCGCCGCCAAGGCCTCCGCCCTCGCCGACCTCCTCCAGTACAAGAAAGCCTCCAGCTTCTGGGACAACTAATCCCCCTCCCCTTCCCGGTCATGGCCAGCCGGCCCTGACCGGCCATCTAATCCAATCGGTGTTCAAAAATGGCCTGTTTTGATCACGGATTTGGTTTTTTTGTAATCGGTGTTCAAAAATGGCCTGTTTTGATCACCGATGACGCCCATTTACGCCCGCGCGCCTCGAACCTGTGTTTACTGGGGCTCCGCACAGTCGGCTGGAGGTGGATTTTATTTGGAGATGAGGATTATAATGACTACCTTTGAGCCATTCTAAAGGCTTGCTCCCATCATAGGAGCGTACAAAGCCTGATTAATATTATGTATAGCAAGACAGAGTTAGAGGCTAAGACTCCCGAGGAGTTGTATGCCATCGTAAAAGAGTTGAATGTCACCGTGGGCAAGAAAGATTCCACTTCGGATATCATCTACGCCATCCTTGACCAACAGGCAGTAACCAGCCGCGAAAATCCCAAACCGAAACAGTCCGCACCCGCACAAGCATCCGCCCCCAAGGCGAAGCGCGAGCGCGTCAAGAAGGAAAAACAACCCCAGCGCGTTGCAAGCAGCGCAGGAGATGAGATAGCCCCCGCAGCGAAAGTCGAGGCTCCAGCAGCACAGGCAGCAGAACAGAATGCACCTGCGCCGAAGAAGCGTGGTCGCAAACCGAAGGCAGCACAGGCAGAAGCCGCTCCCGCCGAGCCGACACTGTTCCAGCAGCCCGCGACCGAGCCTGTAGCACCCGTAGCACCTGCAGCACCCGAGCAGCCCGCACCTAAGAAGCGCGGTCGCAAGCCCAAATCCGCTCAGGCAGAAGGCGCAGTCAAGGCAGAGCCCGAAGCAGCTAAGCCTCAGGAGGCACGCCCCGCACAGGAGCACCGTCAGCAGAATGACCAGCCGAAAGGCCAGCAGAACGAACAGCGCGAGCGCCAGAACAATCAGCCCAACCAGCACGGACAGCAGGGCAACAACCGTCCCCAGAACCAAGGCAACGCACAGCAGCCCCAGCAGCCGCAGAAGCCCCGCATAGAATTTGAAGGTATCGTTGAAGCAACCGGCGTTCTGGAACTGATGCCCGACGGTTACGGTTTCCTCCGTTCATCGGATTACAACTACCTCAATTCGCCTGACGACATCTATGTCTCCCAGGCACAGATCAAGACATACGCGCTGAAGACCGGCGATACGGTTCTCGGCGAGATTCGCCCGCCGATGGCAGGCGAGAAATATTTCCCGCTGGTCAAAGTCACCCGCATCAACGGCCGTTCGCCAGAATCAATCCGCGACCGTGTGCCGTTCGACTTCCTGACTCCGCTTTTCCCGGACGAGAAGTTCAACCTCACCGGCCACGGCCACAATTCCAACATTTCAATCCGCGTCGTAGATCTCTTCACCCCTATCGGAAAGGGTCAGCGCGGCCTCATCGTAGCACAGCCCAAGACCGGTAAGACCGTCCTGCTCAAGGATATAGCAAATGCCATCGCAGACAATCACCCGGAGGTCTATATGATCGTGCTGCTCATCGACGAGCGCCCCGAGGAAGTCACCGATATGGAACGCAGCGTCAAGGCAGAGGTCATCGCATCGACCTTCGACGAGCCTGCAGAGCGCCACGTCAAGGTTTCCAGTATGGTACTTGAGAAAGCGAAGCGCCTGGTCGAATGCGGTCACGACGTCGTCATCCTGCTCGACTCGATTACCCGTCTGGCACGCGCATTCAATACCGTACAGCCTGCTTCCGGCAAGGTCCTGTCAGGCGGTGTGGACGCAAACGCCCTTCAGAAGCCGAAGCGCTTCTTCGGCGCTGCCCGCAACATCGAGAACGGCGGTTCGCTCACCATTCTGGCTACGGCACTGACCGAGACCGGTTCGAAGATGGACGACGTGATTTTCGAGGAATTCAAGGGCACCGGCAACCTGGAACTCCAGCTCGACCGCAAGCTGTCCAACAAGCGCATCTTCCCCGCAGTGGACGTCACGCTCAGCTCCACCCGTCGCGACGACCTGCTCTACGACCAGGAATACATCAACCGTATCTGGATACTGCGCAATCACCTGTCGGATATGACTTCCGTCGAAGCGATGGAATTTATGAAGTCCCGTCTGCTGCGCACCGAGAACAACCAGGAATTCCTGATTTCGATGAACGGCGACAAACTTCAGTAGAAACAATTCTGCACCACATAAAAACAGGGCGACTGAGAAATCAGCCGCCCTGTTTAATTTCAGCAGTCAAACGACTAACCGATCATCTTGCCGGCATAACGGGCAACCCGTTCGCGGGCATACGGCAGAGTGATGGTCAGCGACTTGCGGCCGCTCGTAGGCGCCTCGAACATCGCATCCATCATAATTGCCTCGCAGATGCTGCGCAGACCGCGGGCACCGAGTTTATATTCGATAGCCGTATCGACGATGAACTCCAGGACCGGGCGCTGAATCTTGAGTTTGATGCCGTCCAGCGCGAAAAGTTCCTCGTACTGCTTGACAAGGGCGTTCTTCGGTTCGGTAAGAATCGACAGGAGGCTGTTGCGGTCGAGCGGATCGAGATGCGTAAGCACCGGGAGACGGCCGATGATTTCGGGAATCAGTCCGTATGCACGCAGATCCTGCGGAGCGATATACTGGATGAGGTTGTCGCGGTCGATAAGCTCGCGCTTCTTCTGCGCGCCGAAACCGATTACCTGCGTATTGAGACGCTGTGCGATATTGCGCTCGATACCTTCGAACGCACCGCCGCAGATAAAGAGGATATTCTCGGTATTGACAGCGATCATCTTCTGCTCCGGGTGCTTGCGGCCGCCCTGCGGGGGAACGTTGACCACGGTACCTTCGAGAATCTTGAGCAGCGCCTGCTGCACGCCTTCGCCGGAAACGTCGCGGGTGATGGAAGGATTGTCGCTCTTGCGGGCAATCTTGTCAATCTCATCGATAAATACGATACCCTTCTCGGCACGCGAAACATTGTAATCCGAATCCTGAAGAAGCCGCGTGAGAATGCTCTCGACATCTTCGCCGACATAGCCGGCCTCGGTCAGCACCGTCGCGTCGACGATGGCGAAAGGCACGTTGAGCATACGGGCGATGGTCCTTGCCAGCAGGGTTTTACCAGTACCGGTAGGTCCCACGAGCAGGATATTCGATTTCTCGATTATATCATCTTCCGCAGACTGCCCTATTCGCTTATAGTGATTGTACACGGCAACGGCAAGAGACTTCTTTGCCGAATCCTGGCCGATCACGTACTGATCCAGGAAAGACTTGATCTCGTACGGCTTGAACATCTTCGCGTCGCCCTCGACCGGACCGTTGCTGCGAATGGTCTCCGCCACGGTCTTGCCTTCTCCGAGAGCCTCTCGGCAATATTCATTGGCCATCGCGGCGCAATCAGAGCAGATTGCCGCCGTGGGAGTCTCAATCATCAGCTCCACCTCATCCTGCGAACGTCCGCAGAACGCGCAGTGGCACTGATG
>CAMZIP010000115.1 GCA_947307265.1 uncultured Bacteroidales bacterium
GGTAATTGTCAAATTCGGCCATCAGCCTGACATACCTGTCACGGTAGTCTTCCAGTTCGCGGCGCAGCGCCTCCGTATCTTCAGCCGGTTCTGCGGCCTGCGCATCCTGTTCAGCCTGAGCTGCTTCCGCTGATTCTTCGGCAGTTGCGGCTTTGGCCTGAGCGGCCTGGTCTGCCTGAGGCTCTGCCTGGTGTTTGTCGTGTTTATTTTTCATAATTATATTTCAATAGCCGGACAGAGTTGGAGCAAATAATCTGCCATATACCTATAATAAGACAAAATGGCAGAAGGCTGCTTATTGCTCTGATGATGCGTCATTGCCGCCGATAAGGTCGATATAGCCCGGAATTGCGCGCCCGCCGCTCTTGTCGAGGTCCTTGCGGTCGCGGCTGACCACTATCACTTCGTACTCCGGAGTAATATTGAACCAGCAGTCCTTGAATTCCGAAGAACGCTTGCCGCTGGTGGCGCGTCCGCTGAAACGGTAGGCGTACCAGGCGACGTCATCCAACTTGCCGTCAGCCTCGTAACTGTCGCGCATAGCCTGCAGGCCGCGCACGTTCTCGCGGTCCTTGATGACAGCCTGCTTCTTGAGCGAAGCGTTGTTGATACGGCCTTCGGCGGTGTAGCGCTCGTAGAGTTCGGTATTGGCGGCAATGCGCTTGCCGAAAACGTCTATGCGACGGTCGAATTCAGTCGCGAAAGTGATCGAATCGACGCACTGCAGGTCGGTCAGGGTGAGTTCGAACGGTTCGTTGCCGGGCGCGTTGAGTGCGAGATGGGATTCAAGTGCTTCGGCGACCGAATCGCCAGCGTAAGGATTGGACTGGCAGCCGATTATCATAAGTGCTGCGGCTGCTGCAAGGAGAATGTTTTTCATAACGCGAAGATACAAAAATTCCGGCACGGAACGGCCCGCGCCGGAACTTTATATGGAAGTCGCACGCTCTTATGAATAGAGGTTGCGCTTGATGGACTGCTTCGGGGTGTGCTCGAAACCGCCTTCGACGATCTCGAACTTCGAAACCTTGCTGTACTGCGGCAGCTGTGCGTTGAGTTCCTTGAGGTTGTCTGCAAGCAACTGATCCACGGTCATACCTTCGGGAAGCTGCTTCACATACTCGGGGTTGAGGGTAATCAGCGCAACGAGGATGTTGTCCTTGCCGCGTCCGACGACGACGGATTCGCTGACGCCCGGGAGGTTGTTGACGAGGTGCTCGATCTCCTCGGGATAGATGTTCTGGCCATTTGCTGAGAGAATCATACACTTGCTGCGACCCTTGATGAAGATGTTGCCGTCCTGGTCCATAATACCGAGGTCGCCGGTGCGGAGCCAGCCGTCTTCGGTAAATGCCACCTTCTCGGCCTCGGGGTTGTGGAAGTAACCCATCATAACCTGCTTGCCGCGAATCTGGATTTCACCGGGGATGGTGTCGGGCTTGAAGGAATCGATGCGGACCTCTTCGTATTCAGCCATCGCACGGCCGCAGGAGCCGAATGCGTGCTCGCCGCAGTTGACCCAGGCTGCCAGAGGGCCGCACTCGGTCATACCGTAACCTACGGCGTAAGGCAGGCCGATCAGTTTGAGCACTTCCTCGACACGGTGGTTGAGCGGTGCGCCGCCGATAGGAATCATACGGATGTTGCCGCCGAGTGCCTGGAGCACCTTCTTGCCGACGATGCGGTAGAAAATCTTGTTGAGTACGGGAATCTTGGTGATCTTCTGGATGGCAGGCTTCTCGAGGGTAGGGATGACCTTGCCCTTGATGATCTTCTCCACCACGAGGGGGACGGTGATAAGGATGTAGGGACGGACCTCTGCAAATACCTTCATCAGCAGCGACGGGCTGAGTGCCTTGCCCACGAAATACACGTGGCTGCCGCCTGCGAAGGTATAGATGAACTCGAAAGTCAGGCCGTACATATGTGCGAGCGGGAGCATCGAGATAGAGGTGTCGGTGTACTTGACGGGGATGAATTCGATGCCGAACTGCACGTTGGTACTGATGCTGCGGCCGTTGAGCATAATGCCCTTCGGGTCGCCGGTGGTACCGGAGGTGTAGTTGATGACCATCAGGCTGTCGAGGTCGTCGGACTGGAAGTTGACGTCCTCGCGGGTGATGCCGGTGGGATATTTGACTTCGAATGCCTCTTCCGTGCCGTCGATTGCCTCGCGGAAACTGTCTTCGCGGGCCCAGATGCACTTGAAGGTGTCGATGTTGACGATGGCCTTGAGCATCGGTGCGTCATCGGTCTTGACCTGTGGAGCGGTCTTCTCTTCGGTGAAGAAAAGCACGCTTTCGGAGTGGTTGACCAGTCCTGTGAGCGAGTCGGGCTTGAAACCGACGAGGATGGGGACGACTACTTTATGATCTGAAAGCACGCTGAGGAAAGTCATTCCCCAGTTTGCGGAATTCCTGCCGCTGAGGGCTATCTTCTCTCCATTGGCGATGCCGAGGCGCTCGTACATCAGATGGAGTTTTTTCATTCTTGTGGCAATCTCCTTGTAGGTGAAATCCTGACCCTGGAAATCGCTCATACCGACGAGGTCCCACTTGTCCGTGATGACCTTCTGGATTCGGTTCAAAAAGTGTGAAGGTTCTTTCATATCTATAGTTGTTCTTTTTCGACGCCGCGAAGGTATCGCACACGCGCGTACCCGCAAAAAGATTTTCATCAAAACGGTGATTTTGGGATGAAATTACCGAATTTGGTGCCGAAAACCCCGATTTTAGTGACAAAAAACGGCAAGGTCGGATTTCGTCACAACCTTGCCGTCTTGTCAATCAGGCTCCGTGAAACATCATTCCGGGCGGTGCTCAAGTATGTCTCCCGGACTGCAGTCGAGGGCCTTGCACAGCGAGTCCAGCGTCGAGATGCGGAGGGCTTTCGCCTTGCCCGTCTTCAGTATGGAGAGGTTGGCCGGCGAGATGCCGATGCGCTGCGCAAGCTCCCCGGAGGACATCTTCCTCCGGGCGAGCATTACGTCTATGTTGATGACTATCATCCCTTACTCCTCAATGACGGTAGCATCCTCTTCAGCGGGCTCTTCGTGAGCGACGGTCTTGCCCTTCAGATAGTCGGGAAGGCTCATACCTGCCATCTTGAAGAGATCCTCAAGCGGCGGAACGCTGCCCATCAGACCGGAGACGAAGTTGGCGGTAGCGGTCTTGCCGTTGGCGCCCTTGCCGCTGTCCCATACGGTTACCTTGTCGATGTTGATGCCCTTGACGGCCTCAACCTGGGTGCGTACCAGTTCAGGCAGCTTGTCGGTGATAAGCATCGTGATAGCCTGGCTTGCGTCGCCGCCTGCGGCAGCTACCAACTGGCCGAAACCTTCAGCCTGCTTTGCCAGGATTTCGAGGGTACCGCGTGCCTGCGCGTCCATCTTGGCGTAGATTGCATCAGCCTCACCCTTTGCCAGGCGGCGGATCTTTTCAGCCTCTGCCTCGGCGTCGATGATTGCTTTCTCTTTCTCGATCTGAGCAGCGACGACCACGTTGGCCTGCTGGGTTGCCTTTTCACGCTCTGCACGTGCCATTTCGGCGTCGCGCTCGCTCTTGTAAGCCTCTTCGAGAGCCTTTGCAGCCTGCACCTTCTCGGCGGCAACTGCTATGCGGGCAGCCTCTGCCTCCTTCTCGCGGCGGGATGCATCACTCTGTGCGATGGCGATCTTGGAGTTGTTCTCACCTTCGACAGCCTTTGCGTTGGCATCTGCCGTACGGATACGGGTGTCTCGTGTGGTCTCGGCGATACGGATGTCCTTGTCCCGGTCAGCCTCAGCCTTACCGATTTCACCGTAGCGGTTCTGCTCTGCGACGCTCTTCTTCGCGTCGTTGATAGCTTTGGCGGCAGCCTCCTTACCGAGAGCCTCGATATAACCGGACTCGTCGCGGATATCGGTTACGTTGACGTTGATGAGTTTCAGACCGATCTTGCGAAGTTCGGCCTCGACGTTGGTACTGACGTTCGCCAGGAACTTGTCACGGTCGGCGTTGATTTCCTCGATATCCATCGTGGCGATGACCAGACGCAGCTGACCGAAGAGAATATCGGTTGCGATGTTGCGGATGTCCTCGGTGCTCAGGCCGAGCAGACGCTCGG
>CAMZIP010000116.1 GCA_947307265.1 uncultured Bacteroidales bacterium
AAGGCCATCACGGAGCATATCAAACTGGGCAACACCTACAGCGAGATCAAGAAGGTCTATTCTATCAGCATTGTTTATTTCGATCTTGGAAAGGGTGCTGACTACCTCTATCACGGCACCAACAAGTTTGTGGGGGTACATACCCACGACACCCTGACCATCAATGTCGATACTCCGGACGAGACGTTCAAGGACTGCGGCCTCTGGATTTTCGCAGACCCTGCCGATTTCGCTTTCCGCGAAAATGCGCGTTACCAGAACATTACGCGCAAGGCAAAGACTATTTTGCAGATTCCTGCGCCTAAGCCGGGAATGTACTACGTCTCGGTCTATTGCGCGACCACAGTCGATGCGACCGACGGCGAAAAGGGCACGGTCTATTCCGGCCACACTGAAGTCCTCAACGGCGTTCCATACATCATAGAAGTGCATTAGCACAGCCGCTCGGCATTACCATACGCCCGCTCTGAAGAACACTGTAACTTCGGCAGCGGGCGTTTCTTATGATTCCGTCGCTTTTGGTACTTTGGTATAATATATGTATATTTGCAGGCTATGACGATGGAAAAGAAATGGATCGTGCGCGAGCCGGGCAATCCGGCTGCTGTGCGCCAACTCTCTCAGGAGTTGGGCATTGACCAGGTATTGGCCAATCTGCTGGTCCAGCGCGGCATCGACAATTTCGCCAAGGCCCGCGAATTTTTCCGTCCGGATTTGAGTATGCTCCACGATCCGTTCCTGATGAAGGATATGGACAAGGCTGTGGACCGCCTTCATTCGGCCATCACCAGCGGCGAAAAGATTCTCATCTACGGTGACTACGACGTGGACGGCACGACCGCCGTTTCACTCGTGTTCTCGTTCGTCAGGCAATACACCCAGGCCATCGAGTACTATATCCCCGACCGTTACGACGAGGGCTACGGCCTGTCGTACAAGGGCATCGATACGGCCCGCGAGCACGGCTGCACGCTGATTATCACGCTTGACTGCGGTATCAAGGCGGTCGAGAAAGTCAAATACGCAAAAGGTCTTGGCATCGACGTGATTATCTGCGACCACCACCTGCCCGACGTCGAATTGCCGCCGGCAGTTGCGGTCCTCGACCCGAAGCGCGAAGACGATACCTATCCGTTCGACGACCTGTCCGGCTGCGGCGTGGGTTTCAAACTCGTGCAGGCTTATTCTCAGAAGTTTGACATTCCTTTCGAGAAAATCGTGACGCTGCTCGACCTGCTCGTGGTCAGCATCGCTTCTGACCTCGTTTCGGTTACGGGCGAAAACCGCGTCCTGGCATATTACGGCCTCAAGCAGTTGAATGAGAATCCCCGCAAGGGCCTGAAGTCCATCATCAAACTTTCCGGCCTGGAGAAGCACAATATCACCATCGACGAGATCGTCTTCAAGATCGGCCCGCGCATCAATGCTGCAGGCCGTATGGAGTCAGGCCGCACGGCGGTGGATATGCTGACTTCACGCGATGACGGCGATGCTCTTGAAATCGGCGCTGCCATCAACGCGCACAATGACGACCGCAAGCGCATTGACCGCGAGATTACGGAGGAGGCGCTGGCAATGGTCCGTGCTGAGGCCGGTTTCGAGACTAAGAAATCAACCATCGTCTATAATCCCAAGTGGCATAAGGGCGTCGTCGGTATCGTGGCTTCCCGACTCGTGGAGGCTTATTACCGCCCGACCATCGTGCTGACGCAGTCGAATGGTTTTATCACCGGCTCTGCGCGTTCGGTGACCGGTTTCGATCTTTATGAAGCTATCGAGTCCTGCGCCGACCTGCTGGAGAATTTCGGCGGCCATACTTACGCTGCCGGCCTTACGATCCGGGAGGAGAATTTCGCAGAGTTTTGCTCACGTTTCGAGAAGTTCGTCGAGGAGAAGATTGCCAACGTGCAGCTTACTCCCGTTATCAATATCGATTCTTATCTGGATTTCAAGCAGATTACTCCTAAGTTTTTCCATCTGCTGAAGTCTTTCCAGCCTTTCGGCCCCGGAAATCAGTCTCCGGTTTTCATTACGGAGAATGTGTATGATAACGGCAATGGCCGCAAGGTAGGTTCGAGTGAGCGCGATACTGATGACAAAAAGCATCTGCGTCTTGAACTGATACAGGAGGATGAGCCGTATCATCATATTTCGGCTATCGCCTTCAATCTTTCGGAGCATTTCGAGCATATGCACTCCGGCAATCCGGTGGACATCTGCTACTCTATCGCCGAGAATTATTATCGCGGCATCGCGAACATTCAACTTCGCGTCAAAGACATCAAAGAAAAAGAGACGATCTTCTAGACCGCCGGCTGGCCCACGCGCCTCGAACATTCATTTTTGCCCGCCTTCGCTCTGCAAATAATGAATGTATCTCGGCTCCACCAGGCTTCGCGCAGCCGGCTCAATATTATGTGTCCTGACCGACCCCAATCGGGCATCGTTTTTTATAAAGTGCGGTTACTTGGCGCCATTTTATACCAGCCTACCGCACTTTCGCTTTTGCGTTGCTCCGCATAACCTGCGGGAATAGCTGTTCAGGCAGGAGAGTTATGACCGGGGTTTGCGGCAGATGAGGGGATCGAGGGCGGCGAGGAGGCCGGGGAGAACGAAGAGGATGAGCAGCAGGGCGGAGAAGGCGCCGATGCCCAAACTCTTGACGACGGAACTGATCATCGGATCTTCCATCACGACATACATCATAAACGGCACGAGCGAAAGGATAAGGCCCGAAGAGAGAATCGAATGTGAAGCGCCGCGATACGCAGCCTCAAGCGCAAATGCGACATCACCTTCCTGACGGGCTGTCCTATATACGTTCGTAAACAGAATCGAATAATCAATCGTTGCGCCCATCAGGATGCCCTGCACTATCAGATAAGCCATATAGTACAGCTCCTGGCCGCCGAGGCCGCTGGCGATGACATTGATATACACGCCGCTCATAATCACCATAATCAGCGGAATCGGCACGAACAGCGAACGGAAATCCACCGCAACGATCAGGAAAATCGAGAACACCGTAAGCAAAGTCAGCAGCAATAATTCACCGGGGAAACTGTCCTTAAGTTCCTTGTACATCTCCGACTCGCCTATCCAGTAATGCTCACCAGGTAGGATTTCATCAGCCAAATCCCGGACACGATCGATAAAAGCAAACGTCTCGGAGCCCTCGTAAGGATATTCCGTGATAACAATAGCAGCCGAAAGCTTATCTCCGCAGAGCAATTTGCGGGCAACCGCAAGACCGTCGCGGGCGCCCGTCGCCATATCGGCAAATCCGCCGGCAAATTGCGCGACAGCGGGCCGTGTCATCAGCGAATCAGCCACGTATGAGAGCAGTTCCTCGGGAGTCGCAGTCCACGAAGGATCGAAATCCCGGCGGCTGAGCGCATACATATACATAAGGTCCATTTCATCCTGCGAAACAGGAATACCCGCAGCCGAAAGCGCACGCTGAACACGGTCTGCAGTATATCTGCGACCGGAGAATGCCATCTCTGCCAGAATCTCCATCGGCGTCGGAGGTACCGTTTCCTCAGGCGTAACCTCAACCTCATCGGCAACCGCCACGGCGAAAATGGAATCCGCAGGAACAACAACTGCATCGAGACTGTCAACGGGGCCATCCACGGCCACAGCATCTGCCACCAGCGTACTGTCAGCCAGGTTTTCTACAGTTGCAACAAGAACCACAGCCGAAGTATCAGCCGTTACAGGCGTAGGACCTGCAAGATAGACTTCCTCGAGTTCCGCCTGGCGACGGAGGAATTCCTCCTTTGCGGCGGCGGGAACCAGCCTTGCATACGGCCCCTTGAACAACTTATTCTTGACGAACAGCGAAAGTTCATAAGGAGACATCTTCTGACGCGCCTTGCCCGCCATACGGTAGAGCATCGGCATCATATCGGTATCGATACCGAGAAATTCCACCATCTCATCGGCCGTCAGGGGCGTCACAGCCTCCTCGTAAGTCAATTTGCGGTCCATCTGCATCATATCGGCATACTCCGCAGGAACCTCGCCGGACGTCATAATCTTGCGAAGAGTCTTTTCGTCCATCTTCACCGGTGCTGCCGGAGCGACAGAATCAGCAGTA
>CAMZIP010000117.1 GCA_947307265.1 uncultured Bacteroidales bacterium
GTGCGCGAGAGTTTGCTGCGCGTGACAACCGCTCTGCTGAGTTACGGATTCCGCATCCCTGGGCGCCGCATCGTCCTCAACCTTGCACCTGCGGACTTACGCAAGGAAGGATCTTCCTATGACCTGGCCATCGCCATTTCGCTGCTGGCAGCATCGGAACAGGCTCCCCTGCCCCGCTGCGGGGAATTCATCCTGCTCGGCGAACTTGCCCTCGACGGACGCATCAGACGGTGCCGCGGCGTACTGCCGATAGCCTCGCACGCGCTCGAAAGCGGTTTCGGAGGGTGCATCGTACCGGCAGAAGATGCTCCGGAGGCAGCGGATTTGAAAGGCCTTACGCTCTATGGAGTATCTACGCTCGGGGACGTTCTCGACATTCTGGGCGGCCAGCGGGACGTGAGCCACCTGCTTGTGACGGCAGAAAAACTTTCGGCACATAAAAAGAACCCCACGGCAGGCCCGCTGCCGATTGATTTCAAGGAAGTGAAGGGACAGAAAGCCGCGCGTCGCGGAATGGAAATCGCTGCCGCCGGAGGACACAATCTCATCCTGATCGGGCCGCCGGGCAGCGGCAAATCGCTGATGGCGAGTTGTCTGCCATCGATTCTGCCGCCGATGGGACGCGAAGAGGCCATCGAGACAAGCAAGATTTATTCGGTAGCTGGAGTCGATACCGGCAGCATCGGGCTTATGACACGCAGACCGTTCCGCGCACCCCATCACAGCGCCAGTCTCGTGGCTCTTATCGGAGGCGGGGCGCGAATAGCTCCCGGGGAAATCTCGCTGGCGCACAATGGAGTGCTCTACCTCGACGAAATGGTACAGTTCGGCCGTTCCCTGCTGGATGCCCTCCGTCAGCCGGTCGAAGACGGACACGTCACAATATCCAGAGCCCGTTACCGATGCACGTTCCCTTCCTCATTTATGCTTATAGCATCGATGAATCCCTGCCCCTGCGGCTATCGCGGAGACGGCACGGGCCGCTGCCAATGCACCCCGAGCCAGGTCGAGAAGTATATGAGCAGGGTTTCCGGGCCGATGATGGACCGCATCGATATGCATATTTTCGTCGAATCGGTCCCGGCCACAGACCTTGTCAAAGGAGGCGACAGGGAATGCAGCGCAGACATCGCAAAGCGCGTGACGGAGGCGCGCAGGATTCAGCAGAAGCGGTTTGAAGGAACCGGCATTTTCACCAATGCCCAGATGAACGCGACTATGATACGAAAGGTCTGCAGGCTGGGCAGCGGCGAAACGGACTTCCTCGAAGCGGCGATTGTCCGCCTCAACCTCTCTGCGCGGGCTTTCAGTCGCATATTGAAGTTGTCACGGACCATAGCGGACCTCGACGTCAGCGCCGACATCCGCCTGCCACATCTAGCCGAAGCGCTTCAGTACCGCAGCCTCGACCGGAAAAGTCTTGCAGATTTCTGAATCAGAACAGACCCGGAGTGATGTGGAGCCACTTCAGGAGCGTCTGACCAAAGATAAGAATCAGCAGCCAGGAGAAAGTCATCATCGTGATGCCGAACTTGAACGCATCCGTCTGGCTATACTGATTGGTATTGTAAAGAAGGGCCGCCGGCTTGCTGTTGAACGGCAGCACGTAACAGTGCTCGATAAGCATTGCCACGGGCAGCGAAAGGCTCATCGGCGGGAAATGGAAACGCGCCTCGACGCCCAGTGCGATAGGAACGAACACCATAGTACGGATGGTCTTGCTCTGGAATACCAGGCCAGAATACATCATCAGGAACGTCAGGATTACGTAAAGCACCCAGAACGGCGTATCGGCGGTAATTCCCAACGAATCGAAAGCCGCATTGACCATCGTATTGGGCAGGTCGGTGGCATTCAAGCCGCTGCCGAGAGTATAAGCACCTGCGGAGAAAATCATCAGGTGCCATGGAATATCGACGTCATTCCATTTCACCACGCCGATACCCGGAATCAGGGCGAGGCAGGCACCTATCAGCGCCACTATGGTCTCATCGATATCGTGGAACGAGCCCTTGGTAACCCAGAGCACCAGGACTAACACGAAAATACCCACTGCCTTCCACTCCTGCACGGACATCTTGCCCATAGCAGCAAGTTCCTCTTTCAGGCGGTCGATACCGCCTTCGATCCGGGGCTTGCGTTCTTCCTTCTTCATCGGGAAAAACACATACATACCCATCAGCAGGCCCACAACCAGGATAATAATGCTCATAGGGCCGACCGATACCAGCCACTCCTTATAGCCGAAACTGCAAGAGCCGAGGAATCCGGCGATCAGGGAGATGGCCAGCAGGTGAGCACCGCTGCCGGTATAGAACGCATTGGCACCGATGTTTACCTGGAACAGATTCTGAATCACCAGATTGCGTCCGAAATTATTTCGGTTGCCGTTGGAAGCACCGTAGATTGCGCAGATGACCATAAAGATCGGAAGCATTATGGTCGCCTTGACCGTCGTGGCCGAAATAAAGGCCGACAGAATCAGGTTGATAATCAGGAAACTCCATAGCACGCTCTTCGCGTTGCGGCCGAACTTTATGACGAACGCCAGCGCCAGACGCTTTGCAAAACGTGTCTTGACCAGCATCGAGGCGAGCACGAAACTCAGGATATTGAGCCACATCACCGGATGACCGAGCTGAGAAAGAGCCTCCTTATGCGTCGTGACGTTAAAAAGGACCACGCCGAGAATCAGCAGCAGCGAGGTCAGGTAATTGGGGATGGCCTCCGTCATCCACAATATAAGGCTGGCTACGAAAACAGCCAGCATAGCATAGTTGGCACGGATAAAACCGTCCAGTCCGAGGGCATCAAGACGCTTCTGGGCTGTGGCCGCCAGCGTACCGGTATCGAGATTGTCTATAAACCCGATGTGGCAGAACCATCCGATCCAGATGAATGCGATGAGGGCCAGCGGTCCGCCGAGACGCGCCATCCAAATTTCGAATTTGGATTTCTGCATCTTGGGCAGTTTTTCAATCTTGTAATTATTCATATCCAACGGATCGAACTCCGTCTGGACTGCCTGATTCTCCGTTGCCATAATGCTAAAAATAAAGGGATGGCGGGGAAAATCCCGCCATCCCGGGTTATCAGAATGTTATTTCCAATTCTTGTAGGGATTCTTCATCAACATCGAATTGAAGTACTTGGGGTCGCCGGTGACCTCCTCGCCAAGCCACGCGGGCTTGTCGAAAGGCTCGTTCTCGTCAGCGAGTTCAACTTCGGCGACGGTAAGACCGTCATTGTCTCCGTAGAACTCATCGACTTCCCAGGTATGCTTGCCGTCGGTGTTCTTGACGAGGTAGCGGGTCTTGTCGATCACGCCGGGCTCTGCAAGATCCAGCAGTGCACGCACCTCATCGACGGGAATCTCTTTCTCCCATTCGAAGCGGGCTGCGCCGGAGGCGTTGCCGATACCCTTGACGGTGATGAAACCCTTGTCACCCTTTACGCGGATGCGGACGGTCCTTTCGGGAACGCTGCAAAGGTAGCCCTGCGTAATGCGGGTGGCCTTGAATGCCTCGGGCTTGAAATCGCCCTTGACCAAGAATTTCTTTTCGATTTCCTGTGCCATTGCTTATTCGTTTGCTAAGGGTTTGTCACTCATACCGATGACGCGCTTGATAGCCTGGAGGTAGTTGATATTCTCAACGCCCTGAAGACCACAGTCGGCGACGGTCTTCTTGATATCCTCGATCTCCGTGGATTCGGAATTGATGGTCACAACCTTTGCACCGTTGATCAGGACGTTGCCGACCTCGCAGATAGTGTTGTTGACCATATAGCCGAAACGCTGCTTGTGAACGCGGACGGCTGCAAGATCAGGATTGGCCTTGACCATAGCGATAAACTCCTCGTAGGTGTAGGTATCCTTGGTCAGTTTGGGCATCTCGACCATAAAAGCGGGGAACACTTCCTTCTCGAGCACTTCGCGCGAAATGGGGAATTCACCCTTCATCAGGGGGTTCCACTGCTCGAAGCCTTCCACGGTCTGGACGTAGGTCTTGATATCCATCTTGCCGTCACGGATCTTGGTATTGTTGATATCGTTCTTGGC
>CAMZIP010000118.1 GCA_947307265.1 uncultured Bacteroidales bacterium
GAAAAGAGGATTGAAGGAGTTGCGTCCGGGCTTCGCAGCGATGGTCTCACCTGCGGCGCGCGCAAGGCGGTTGCAGTCCCCTTCGATGAAATTGGACATCGTGTACTGGGGATTGAGTTGCGGGTCGATGTTGAGCTTGCGGAGGCCGGGAATCAGGTAAGGATTGCCGTGATAGTCTTTCGCTGCCTCGGGAGCGGCAATCTCGCGGTTGGTATAACCGTGGCCTGCGCCCTGCTTCTGGCTGATATAACCGCCGTTGGCAATACGTACTTTGTAAACGAGGGAAGCGTCCGGACCTATCTCGCGGCGGAGAGCCTTGCCGAGCAAATCGAGGAAATTGGCCTCTATCTGCTCGCGCACGAAATCCGAACCAACTTCGAGAGTGAGAACCGAATCCACGAGCGAAATCGGCTTGATAGGCTCGAACCAAGTCTTGTAACTTTCCTCAGGGATATTGTCCCTGATGATAGCCAGACAACGGTTCCAAACTGCCGTATGATTTTGCTCTGTCATTTTTCGGTTCTGTACATCGGATTTGCGTTACAAATTTGGGTTAAAAAAAGTGTAAAAAAAAATTTTTTTGCTATTGCATTTTCAAGAAAAAATACTTCTATCACCAGAAGCGGATTTTTCTTGAAAAAATTTACAAATCTTTGATTTATAGCAATTTGTCAAGGAACTACGAGGTCAGCCTTTTGATTATCTTGCAGTTAGCCGTTTTCGGTTTTTTCTACCTTATCGGCCTCCCGTCCGGGCCAAATCTGATGATAAATGCCCCGGGGTGGCGACGGCGCGCGATTTGGAGTTTTTCGAGGGCTTCTCCGCGATTTTTGAAACCGCCGAAATAATATTTATAAAGTCCGCGATCCTGGAAGACCGACCAGCCGTCCATCCCCTGAAGTTCGGGAGAATCTTCGGCAAGCGGCTTGCCGGCCGCAAAGAACTGCACCGCAAAAACGGTATCGCCCGTCGCGGCGGGATATGCGTTATCCGGAAGGGGTATTTCAGGCGCCGGATTATTTGCGCCAGCAACTGAAGCTGCAGCAGCCGAAGTACTGTCTTTCACCGCGTTATCCTGTACCGGAACGAAATCCGAACCGGATTCATACTGCATCTTATATTGTTCGAACGCCGAGAAAATGCAGGACGCCACCTCTTCGCGACGCTCGGGGCGCGAAAGTTTCGCACGGTCCTGCGGATTGGTGATGAAGCCGACCTCAATGAGCACAGAGGGCATCGTGGTTTTCCACAGCACCAGCAGAGGCGCCTGCTTGATACCGCGGCTGTAATGCACCGGACCGTTCGAGAAACTCTTCTCTATGAGCGAAGCCAGTATGATGCTCTGCTCCATATGAGCGTTCTGCATCAGGTTGAAAAATATATAGGAGTCCGGCGAATTCGGATCGAAGCCCGCATATTGCGTGGTATAATCGTCCTCAAGCATAATCACGGAATTCTCGCGCTTGCAGACCTCCATATTGGACGCACTCTTGTCGGTACCCATAACGAAGGTCTCGGTGCCGTTGGGAGCCGTTTTCGCCCCGGCCGAATTGACGTGTACAGAAATAAACAGGTCGGCACGGTTGCGGTTCGCGATGCGGCCGCGTTCGCCCAGCTGCACGAACACATCCGTCTTGCGCGTGTAGATTACCTTCACTTCGGGATACTTTTCCTCAATCATCCGTCCGAGGCGCAGGACCACGTCCAGATTGACGTCCTTTTCCTTAAGCCCGCCGGCGACCGCACCCGGATCGTTCCCGCCGTGACCTGCATCGAGCACCACGGTGCGCAATTTGACCACCGGCGCATTCTGCGCATAAACGACTGAATTACTGAGTATTAATATAAACGCGAGCGCGAGCGCGCAAAAAGAGGTACGTCGTGTTGGCATATTAATTGAGGAAAATTGCTAAATTTGTTGCTTTGCAAAGATAGAAAATTGTCGGGGTTTAAGAAAATGTCTTTTGGCAAATACATACTGTCCGCAGTTCTGATGGCAGCCGCGTTCCTCACCGGAACGGTGGAGGCCGCCGCTTTGCCTGCCCCGGCAAAACAGGACACCACCCTTCTCAACCGCGCTCTCGCCAATCCGCCGGAGCGTCCGGAAGAGATAACCCAGGCGCAGACGGATTCGCTTATCAAAGCCGCAAACGCCGCTGCGGATTCTATCGCGCTTACACTCTCGCCGGCCGACACGGCAGCATTGCCGCAGGCAGTTCGCGACACCATCAAGGGCGCAATCGAGCGTCCGGCTTTTTCGAATGCACGTGACTCGATTATCGAGGATATCGAGAACAACATAATGTATTATTTCGGCGACGTAAAGGCGACCTACGGAGATATGGAACTCAAGGCCGACTATATGGCCTACAATATGGACCTCAACGTCGTCTATGCCCGAGGCACGTACAATTCCGCGCTGGATTCGACCATCGGCCGACCGGTGATGACCGACAAGGGCACCAGTTACACGATGGACGAGGTGTTCTACAACTTCAATTCGCGCAAGGCAAAGATCAAGAATATGGTCACACAGCAGACCGACGCGCGTATCGGAGGCCAGAACATCAAGATGACGGGAGAGAATTCGTTCAATATCGCAGATGCGCAATATACGGTCTGCGACGCCGAGCATCCGCATTATTACCTGAAAATGACGGCCGCGAAGGTGACTACCTCGCCCAAGCAGAAGACGGTTTTCGGCCCGGCCTACGTGGTGGTTGGAGACGTTCCGCTGCCCATCGCGCTTCCGTTCGGCTTCGTACCTGACCGTCCCGACCGCGCAAGCGGCATCCTGATTCCGACTTACGGCGACGAGACGGCCCGCGGCCTGTACCTGCGCGACCTCGGTTATTCGTTCGTCATCGGCGATTATTTCGACATTGCACTTACAGGCGATATATATTCGTACGGTTCGTGGGCGGCAAGGGTAACATCCCGCTACAAGGTCCGCTACAAGTTCGACGGCTCGCTCTCGATCAATTATTCGGATGATATAACTGGCGAAAAGGGCACTCCGAATTACAGCGAATCGAAGAATTTCGGTGTAACCTGGACGCATTCGCAGGATTCCAAGGCGCACCCGGGAACGAGTTTCCGCGCATCGGTCAATTTCTCCAGCCCGTCCAACAGCCGCTATAATTCATCGAGCATCACCGAAAGTCTGCAGAACCAGGTTTCGTCCTCTATTTCGTACAGCAAGACCTGGACCGGTATGAGCCTGTCGATCAACGCCCTGCACAGCCAGAACTCGCGAGACAGTTCGTATTCGATCACATTGCCTAACATCACGTTCAGCGTCAACCGCTTCAATCCGTTCAAGCGCAAGAACCGCGTCGGCGCAGAGCGTTTCTACGAAAAGATTACGCTGAGTTACAGCACCACTTTCCAGAACAAGATCAATTTCAAGGCAAGTGAGTTCAGCGATCCGCAGCTCTACAATAAGATGCAGAACGGTATGTCGCATAATTTCCAGATCGGCCTGCCGTCGTTTACGCTGTTCAAGTATTTCCAGTTCTCCCCTTCGATTTCGTACGGTATGAACTGGTTCTTCCGCGAGCAGCTGCGCCGCTATAACGAGGAGACGGACAAGGTCGAGACGTATTATACCGATATGTTCAGCCATTTCGGCATTACGCAGAATTATTCGGGCGGCATCTCGATGAGCACGCGCCTCTACGGTCTGTTCAATTTCGGCAAGAAGAGCCGCATTCAGGCTATCCGACATATGATTACGCCTTCCATCAGTTTCAGTTATCACCCGGAACTGGGCACGGCGGCCAATGGTTATACCACCCTGACTTACATAAATAAAAAGGGCGAGGAGGTGACGCAGGAGTATAACCGTTACAGCGGTATGATCAACAGCCCTCCCGGCAAGGGCAAGAATGCCGGTCTTTCGTTCTCCTTCGGCAATAACGTGGAGGCGAAGATCCGCAAAGAAAATGATAAGGGCGAGATGGTTACCGAGAAGATCAAACTGATTGACCAGTTGAATATCGGCGGTTCGTATAATTTCCTCGCGGATTCGATGAG
>CAMZIP010000119.1 GCA_947307265.1 uncultured Bacteroidales bacterium
ATCGTCATATACTCGTATTATTAAGTGGTTTCGCAATTTTCTTCAACGAACTTCCTGTATTCACACCCATCGCACGATACAGGCAGGTATCTCCTCGGCTGCTCCGTGCCCTCTTCGTTCCCGTCAAAAAGCCCGATTTTGTTCGCGTAATCCAAAATTGATTTTGGATCCTCGGCTGTCGAAATGTTGCTTGCCTCTGACAGGACATACTCCACGAGCTTGGTTAGCGCGAGAGACTTCTTCTCGTCGAGAGTACCTTTCATCTCCTTCGGCTTTGCAATATCGGCTCCAGATATCGTATCACGGTATGCCTCCATATACTCCCGGACGGACGCCATCGCGAAAAACTGCTTCACAGCCTCCTTTATGGCCGGAGCCGTCCTGCTACCGATATAGTCCGGTCTGACAAAGCGAAGAAAGGCATCCTCCCTCGGGCAACCGGACAAAACAATCCAGTTAAGGCAGTTCATTTCTTCGGCCTTGAGGTCGAACTTGCCCTGCTTCGGGCGCATTGGTATTAACGGTGCAGACATAATGCAAATATACTATTTTTCTGAAAGATAATCCAACACTTCCTTCTTAAACTGGTCGAGGCTCCTGCAGATGACATATTTGTACTTCTGCCGCTCGATGATCGCCTGCCACTCCTTTTGAGCGGGCTTCTGCGTTCCGTGTTCATCCTTCATCTCTATGCATAATCCGTGGTATCCGCCACGAGCAACGAGAAACAAAAGGTCAGCGACGCCGGCCACGACTCCGAGACTTTTTCTGATTGCCCCCGGTATGGCATTTGCGTCAGCCCTGTCGTTTTCGTTCGGAACGTGGAACATTGTCTTCCTAAATTGCGGGAACTCGTTCCAGAACCACGCGAAGCACTCGGCCTGAATCCGCCCCTCCGGAGAAGAATGGCTACGCGTCTTCGGCTGGCTCTGTGTTTCTATTATGGTCATCCTCTAGTTCCTTCGCCTTGTTTTCATACCAACGCGCTTTCGCCATATCCTGATCGTACGGGTTGTCGGGTTTTAGGCCGGCACGCCACTTATATTTGAATGCATTGCACTTGCAAAAATCTATCACGGCCGTCACGCCGAACTCCTCGACCATAACATCGATACACTCGCGCCCACCGACCTGGTAGTGCGCTGGATGATTTACTTGTTCTTTCATATTATCGTCTTCATAAATTTCCAATATACTTGTCATCTGGCAGTCCCAGCCGCCGTGTTCGATTCTACCAAGAAGATTTTCCCAAGACAGCCTTCCCATACGGGAATAGATCGTCTTGTGACACCCATCCTTAGTCGTGTTCAACGGAACTATCCTCTTCATAGACCAAGATCAAAGGTTCTCGCTGACCGCCGCCAAATGGCTTTATTGTCGGAGCCATACCATCAGTACCAAAAACAGACCCCGCATAAGAGCCACCAGTGAAACCATATATGTTTCCTATTCTCCTAATCGTTATCATATATTTCCATTACCATCGTACCCGTCGTTCCGAAATCACCGGTCAGAAGGGTCTGAACTCCGTACTTATAGTATCCCGCAAGAACCGTCTTCGCAATCCCCATCGCAGACACATTCAAGCACACCCGTTGCACCGTAGTCTCCTCCGATGAAGAAGTTGACGAATCCGTTCTTGTAGTACTGCGCCTTGATAGTCCTGCTCGTTCCATCATTCTCCGCGTTCCAGGGCCTCACGCTTTTCATCACTCAATCCTGCTATAAAGTTATCAACCCTTGTCTGGTCGAGATAGTACTTCTCAGCCACGCTGTCCTCGAGGATGTCCTTCAGACTTACGGTCAAAGGGATCTCCTCCGGGAACTCATACCAAGCGTCGCCGAGGAACGACACGAGGAAACAGCGCTCGCGGTTCTGTGGTACGCCATAGTCATTTGCGTTCAGCACCTTCACGAAATTCGTATATCCCTGCTCCGACAAGAATGCCATCCAGCGATGCAGGCCGGGAAGAAACTTCTTGCTCGTGATGGCCTTTACATTCTCCATCAGCAAGTAGCGGGGGCGCTTCGCGGCAATGGCCTTTCGGCATTCCCATAGCAATGAACTCCGCGTTCCACTCCCTTCGTCAAACCCAGCCTGCGCGCCGGCGTTACTGATGTCGGTGCAGGGAAAGCTGTATGTAAAGAAATCGAAATCCGGGACGGTGTCCCAGTCAATCGTAGCAATGTCACCGTAATTCTCCGTCTTGGAGTACGTCGCGTTATACGCCATAATGGCATATTTGTCGATCTCGCTAATCCCGACAACTTCGTGTGGTATGCCGATATTACGGAGAGCCATCGACTGACTCCCGTATCCGGCAAAAGCCTCGAAAACACGGAGCGGATTCTCCTTGAATTTCATATTCCGGAAGATACCTTCCAAAACATCCACGACAATACTGTTCCCTGCCAGTTTATACAACTGACTGTCGCTAATACCTGCAGACTTCATCTTGTCGAAGTCCTCGTCCTTGACGCCCATCAGCCTGTGGCACTCCTTCGGCGTAAGTTTTCTGATTCTATAATGTTTTCCCATATATATCTCCAATACTAATATCTCCATAGTCTTCCATCCCCCTCCGCAGTTCCTGTGTATGCAGTTTACCCACGGGAGTGTCGTCTGCTTGATTATAACGCCCTTCTTGTCGCGAGTCCTGCTTACACCGTACGCCGCAATCATTCTACCTCCTTTTTCGCAAGACGGCTGTCCGTCTCCTCCCAGTCCTTTCCGTCAAAACTGAGCCATACCTTCCCCTCCCCGGAGAGCAGTATGACCTGTGTCACGACAGCATAGGCGCGCCCGTGTTCCAGAAGTTCTATAGCCTTATTCGAGTTCATATAGCCGTATGTAATGCCAACTGCGAAGCCCGCTCCGCAACTGGAGCCTATCGAACCACAAAGACCGTACCACCCCGAATTTCATCTGCCACCTCTCCATACAAAAGTCATCCATAATCGCAGAATCAACCTCTCCCCAAGTGATAAGGAACTCCGGCCTGCAGAGTTTTCCGTCGAGCGTGACAAACAGGTCTTCTGTCCACGGCCTGGCGTTTTCGTAGAAAGCGCGCTCTATGGCCTCCGACGGTACGAGAACCTTTTCCGCAAACTTGCACTCGATCCTATACCTGGAGCCCGCCGTCGACCGTATCGCTGTCTTTCTCATAGATAACCCATAGACATTCGTCCGTACTAATGGCAGAACTCGCATTCCCACCAAGACGAGCATTCATTTTCCACCGCTGGAAGCACCCGGCTATGGTTATGCCGTAACGCATCCTGCTCAAGATATCTGCGAGTCCGCCGCGCACCTTGATAAGTCGTACGCAGAATATGCGGTATTCTGCCCCGTCGTGCATACGGATCTTATCGCCTTTCTTCGCAGATAACCACTCTGAATTGTACGAATACCCCACCGGAAGGAGTATGTAGTCCATACAGAACTCCCCCGGATCAAGGTGCATCGCCTTGTATACCTTCTTTTTTGTCGGAACCTTATCGAACTTTCGCATTCCTCGGTCGTGTCATCTGCCACATTGCATACTCGAAGTTGTCGAGAGACTTCGGAGGGAAATTCTTCATCTCGAGCATCGGATATTGCCTAAACTCGTAGATAAACTCCTGAATCAGCGAAATGAAGTCATCCGTCTTCATCTTCTTCATCGCCGCAGGAACGCGATCAGACCAGCGGAGACGGGTGTTCGCCTTAAACAATTCGATGTCCAGTTCGTTCGGATATTCCAACCATTCCTTCACGCCAAGCGTATAGAAGCGCATAGTCATCGGAATAATGACATACCAAAAACCGCTAACCTTTCGTAATGTGTCAATGTATGAAAACCCAAGACTTGACATCCTGTTTTCACGACACCATCGAATCAAAAAGAACCTCCATCTCCGCCAGTCGTATTCCTCATCCGGAAACCCGACAAGTCCGTACCTTCCGCTGTTGTGGATTGTGGCGTACCAATCCTGAACAGCGATGTCATCTTCGACCTCGCTAGCGTCTATAACGCCACGCTTAT
>CAMZIP010000120.1 GCA_947307265.1 uncultured Bacteroidales bacterium
ATATGGAAGGCAACGTGGTGAAGGTGCTGCGCAAGAACGCACCTGAAAAGGGCGAGAAGAAGGATGCTCCGAAGAAAGACGAGCCCAAGAAGAACGAACCCAAGGAAAAGAAGCCCGCAAAGAGCAATTATAACTGGCGTGCCGACAAGGGCGCCGTCCTGACCTGGATCGAGACTCTTCCGAGCGAAGACAAGGATAATGAGGAAGATGATGAAGACAAGGATAAAGACAAGCCCGAGCGTACTTATTATACCAGCCTCTGGCAGTGCGGCGCACCGTTTGACCTGGACAATGACAAGCAACTCGTGCTGACGGCCCAGTATCGTCTGAGCGACGTTATCTGGGGCAATGACAATATCGCCATCTACACCGAATCCTCGCAGAAGCAGAAGATTTCACGTTCACTGAAATTCAATCCTTCCGATCCCAACGTCGAACATACTCTCCTCCGCACCATCGACACTTCGCTCGATACGACCGGAGGCCGCCCTGCCCCAGGTGCGTTCTACACCGTACGCAAGGGTGCTACCGGACGCGTCCTGCTGCTCGACAAGAAGGGCACCAGCGTCCTGCTGACCGGCAGCGACCGCCGCGGCGAAGACCTCGAGCCGATGTCGTTCATCGACAGGATGTCCCTCAAGGATGGCCGCACGGAAAATGTCTGGACGGCAAAGGCACCGTTCAAGGAGACCATCCGCGGCATCGTCAATCCCGAAGCCAACAAATTTGAATTTATTTCGCTCCGCGAATCATTTGACGTAGTGCCCAACTACGTCCGCATCAACGTCCGTCGCGGCAAGGAGAAGGTGAAGCCCATCACGGCGTTCGAGAATCCTATCCCGCACTTCGACAAGATCCGCCGCGAATTCATTACCTACGAACGTCCTGACGGCGTGCGTTGCGCCGGCCAACTCTTCCTGCCCGCGGATTATGACAAGGAACGCGACGGCCGCCTGCCCGTTTTCCTCTGGACATATCCGTACGAGCATAAGAGCGTCGCACGCGCCGAATATTACCACCGTCCCACTCAATACGACTTCTGCACGCCCGCAACCTCGCGCCAGTTCTTCTGGGCGCTCAAGGGTTATGCAGTGGTGCTCGGCTGGTCGATGCCCATCATCGCCGAGAAGAACAACGGACAGCCCAACGACGCATTCCGCAAGAACCTGATAATGAATGCTGAGACCATCGTCAATTATCTTGACTCCATCGGCATCGGCGACCGCAACCGGATGGCTGTCGGCGGCCACTCATACGGTGGATTTATGACCGGCAACCTGCTTTCGCTCACGCGAATGTTCAAGGTCGGTATCGCCAACAGCGGCGCTTACAACCGTACCCTTACCCCGTACGGCTTCCAGAGCGAAGGCCGCGATTACTGGAAGGCACAGGAAGTCTATACCGAAATGTCCCCGTACAACAACGCGCACAAGGTTAAGGACGCCATCCTGCTGACCAACGGTATGATGGACGAGAATACCGGTACCCACCCCATCCAGTCGGAGCGTTTCTACTATGCGATCGCCGGCCACAACGGCACCGCAAAGTGGCTGCAACTCCCTTACGAGGGCCACGGCTACCGCTACCAGGAAAATGTGCTCCACTATTATTATGAGGTGGAGAATATGTTTGAGAAATATTTAAAGAACGCCAAGGCTCCCAAGGAAAAACCGGAAGAGGCAAAAGGCGAAAAGAACTGATATGGCAGAAAACACACTTATCGAAAAACTGGCATCCCTGAAGGAGAAGTATGACCGGATCGCAGAGCAGATCTCCGATCCCGAGGTCATCGCAGATATGAAGCGATATGTCCAGTTGAACAAGGATTATAAGGAACTTGAACCCATCATCGAGGCGGGCGCACGCTACAAGAAGATGGTGGATGACCTGGCCGGAGCGAAGGAACTTCTCCAGAACGAAAAGGATGAAGACCTCCGCGAAATGGCCAAAGAAGAGGCTGCAGAACTTGAGGAAGCCATTCCGAAGATGGAAGAGGACATCCGCATACTGCTCATTCCCGCAGACCCTCAGGACAGCAAGAACGCTATCGTCGAGATTCGCGGCGGTACCGGCGGCGACGAGGCTGCAATCTTCGCGGGCGACCTGTTCCGTATGTATTCCAAATATTTCGAGCGCAAGGGCTGGAAGATGGAAGTCACCCACCAGTCCGAAGGTACTGCCGGCGGATTCAAGGAGATTGTCTGCCAGGTCAGCGGCGAGAAGGTGTACGGCACGCTCAAGTACGAGAGCGGCGTTCACCGTGTACAGCGAGTGCCCCAGACCGAAACTCAGGGCCGCGTGCATACCTCCGCTGCTTCAGTGGTTGTGCTCCCCGAGGCTGATGAATTCGACGTACAGATTGATATGAAGGATGTCCGCAAGGATATTTTCTGCTCCTCAGGTCCCGGCGGACAGGGCGTCAACACGACTTACTCCGCAATCCGCCTGACGCACATTCCTTCGGGCATCGTGGTCCAGTGCCAGGACGAGCGCTCGCAGCTCAAGAACCTCGACAAGGCGATGCAGGAACTCCGTACGCGCCTCTACAACCTCGAATACGAGAAATATCTCAACGAGATAACCTCACAGCGCAAGACAATGGTCTCGACCGGCGACCGTTCGGCCAAGATCCGCACCTATAACTACCCGCAGTCGCGCGTGACCGACCACCGTATCAATTATACGATGTACAACCTGCCCGTCTTTATGGACGGTGACATTCAGGAAGTGATCGACCAGTTGCAGATTGCAGAGAACGCCGAGAGGCTTAAGGCTGCCGGCGATTGATGAGATACTCTATGGCGGCCTGAGCGCAGGCGCAGCCGAAAACTGCAGGCAGGTATGACAGCGTACCTGCCTGTGATTTTTTATTGCGGGTGGATGCCTGCTCTTCTTTGTCCATCAGGACAATGGAGGATTCGTCGGGCAATTCTTCTGAGAAAACGGCTTTGAAGCCCTTATGAATGCCGAATTTGCGCAATTTCTTGCGTACGAAATGCGCCAGCGGGCAGTTGAACGTCTTGGAAATATCGGTAATGCGGACTTTCGTCAGGTCGCGCTTGGCACCCGCGCCCATCGAACTGACGAGCGGAATCCCCTGCCCCACGCACCAGCGGATAAGTGCCAGTTTGGGCGCGAGGGTATCGATGGCATCTACCAGATAATCCGGGCGGAAGGGCCCGATCAACTGGGGAATATTGTCTTCGGTGATATAATCCGATACGATGGTCAACTCCAGCTTCGGGTTGATATCCTTCAGGCGGGCCGCAACGACCTCAGTCTTGGGCCGGCCGATGGTGGAATCAAGGGCTATCAACTGGCGGTTTTTGTTGGTGAGGCTTACCGTATCGCTGTCGAGTATGAGCATCCGGCCGATGCCGGCACGGACCAGCATTTCAGCGGCTGCGCCGCCTACCCCACCAAGACCGACAACGGCTACCGATGATGCCGCGAGGCGGGAAAGCCCGTCCTCACCGATTATCATAGCCGTACGTTCCTGCCAGGGTTCCATCTGTCAGAGGCCTTTGGATTTGGCTTCGTCCCAGAGAGCGTCCATCTCGGCGAGCGTCATTTCCTTCAGGTCGCGATTCATTTCGCGGCTGCGCTGCTCGATATAGTTGAAGCGGTTGCGGAACTTGTTGCAACTGTGTTCGAGGGCGGTATCGGGATTGAGGTCGTAGAGACGGGCGGCATTGACCATTGCGAAAAGCAGGTCGCCCAATTCGTATTCGGCGCTGCTGCAACTGCCTTCACTGCCGTTGGCAAGTTCTGCCTTGAGTTCGCCGATCTCTTCGTAAACCTTGTCCCAGACATCGGCCTTGTTCGCCCAGTCGAACCCGACCGCGCGGGCCTTGTCCTGCATTCGGTAAGCCTTGATAAGCGGCGGCAGACTGGAAGGAACGCCCGAAAGCACGGTCTTGTTGCCGTCTTTCTCGGTGCGCTTGAGTTGCTCCCAATTCTTCATAACCAGCTCCTCACCGTTTACATTGGTAG
>CAMZIP010000121.1 GCA_947307265.1 uncultured Bacteroidales bacterium
AAATAAGCCGGCTATGTACTAAGCGCCGAAGGCCTTGAGGTCTGGGCGGAGAGCGCATAAGCAAAAGCGAGAAAGCGTTTAAGCCAAAAGCCGGCGTCTACGAAGTGTGCGAGAGTTTGTCTGACGACTGTTAGGCGGCGTAGCCGACTAAAAAGGAGGAGTTTCGAGCAAGCCGGATGACGCGCAAAACGCCGCTTTTGCGCCTTTAGCGCGGGTCCGGCCAGGACCTCAAGGCCGGTAAGGCGCGTATTAAGGTGTCCAGTCGGGATAGTTAAGACATAAAAGCGAAAGCCTGCTTTCCGTGCGGAGTAAAAAAGCCGGCGTTTACTGTACCGTAGGCAGGAAATAGCCCAGGCCGTGGAGGATGCCGAAGAGGACGCCGCCGGCGATGACGAAGGCGAAGCAGCGGTTGAACTGCGGACCCTCGTATTTGAGCGCGCCGTACATCGGAACGATGAAGAACGGATAACTTAGCAGGTACAGCAGGTTGAGGGGCGTGAACGTCGGATAGACGAGAGTGTAGATTATCGGGGCGACGAGGCTCAGCACGATGACCGAAAAGCCATAGATTCGGGCGCGGCGTTCGCCGATTCGCATCGCAAACGTCATTCGCGTAGCGCGGTCTTTCTCAATATCGCGCAAATTATTGAAATTCAGCATCGCCGTAAGGAATGCCCCGTGCGCAATGCCCGGCAGTATGATTCGCCAGTCGAACGGCGGCATCCCGCCTTTGCAAACGAAGTATGCTCCGACAACCAGTATCGGTCCTTCGAAAATGAATATCGCAATGTCGCCCAGTCCCCGGTATCCGTATGGATTCTTGCCGAGGGTATAGCGGAGAGCTGCAATGATGCAAATGGCACCGAGCCCAATCATTGCCAGCGGCACGGGCGCGAAAATGGTACCGAATGCCCGCCATACAGCCGCGATGCCGGTGATGCAACTCAGCGCGAGAAAGGTTATCAGAATTCCTTTCACCTGCCCAGGGGTTATATGCCCCTTCGTCAGGGGATGCGGCGGGGCCAGGCTGGTCGCCTCGTAGTCCTCCGTATCATTACCCTTGAGGAAGTCGCCAAGCTCATCAGCGATAGAACTGACGTTGGCTATGAAGCATCCCGTCAGAACCACCAGAACCATAGTCAGTGGATCGAAACTGCCTTCAGCGGCAGCCAGCAGGGCACCGTTGATCAGGCCCGCTGCGTTCGGAAGCATCGTCGGGATACGAATACAGGCAATGGCGGCTTTAAGGTTCATTTCGTTCGATTTCTAATTGTCGGCAAAGATACTAAAACCGATAATAATTATTATATTTGTCCTGATGAATATAGAAAGCATAATAAACCTTCTCGGTGAACATTGGACTGGTTATACCAGGCTGGTTCGTGAGCAACTTCATTCCGATATAGAACTGCTCAACAGTATCAATGAGATGCAGCTTTCCCATCCCGGCAAGCAGGTCCGGCCTATGCTGTCACTCCTGTTTGCCCAGGCTTGCGGCACCCCCTGCCGCGATAGTCTCAAGTATGCGGCTGCAGCCGAAATGCTTCACAATGCGACGCTGATGCACGACGACGTGGCCGATGCGAGCGATACCAGACGCGGACTTCCTACCCTGCATTCGCTGATGGGCCCGGCTCCGGCCATTCTGACCGGTGATTTCTGGCTTGCCAGGTCTGTCGGTCTGCTGCTTGGCTCTGCGCGTGTCACTGAATTTTTTGCGAATACGATCAGCAATCTTGCCGAGGGCGAAATGCTTCAGATGCAGTGCGCCGCCACCGCTGAGACGACGGAGGATGACTATCTGCGCATCATCTATTGCAAGACCGCTTCCCTTTTCGAAACTGCTTGCCTTTCCGGAGCGTGTTCCGTCGGAGCGTCTAAAGTGATGTGCGATGCGGCCGCGGCTTTCGGCCGCGCGTTCGGAATAGCATTCCAGATTCGTGACGACATACTCGATTATACCGGCGACGAAGGTTTCGGCAAGCCTATAGGCATAGACCTCAAGGAACAGAAGATTACTCTGCCGCTGCTGGGCGTGCTCCGCAAGGCAAAAGATTCCGAAGCGCTTCGCGAAATGGTGCGCAAGATTCAGGACACGCCTGAAAACTGCGAAAAACTGCGCCGCCGCGTCCTGGAGGATGGCGGGGTAGAATATGCCCTGCAGCGTCTGGACGAATTCGCAAACAGCGCTTTGGAAGCCCTGAATGCTTTGCCGGCCGGTCCGGTACGTGATAAACTCGCGGAAATTGTCAATTACGGCGCGGCCCGTCGCGTATGATTTTGAAACAATTCTTTAAACATGACTAAAATTGAGAGACGCTATCTATTCATTCCCCCTGCCCGCAAATGAGCCGGTGCTCACTTATCTCAAAGGTTCCCCTGAGCGCAAAGCCCTGGAGAAGGAACTCGAACGCCAGAAAGGTATCGAGTTGGATATTCCGCTGATCATCGGCGGCAAAGAGGTCCGTACCGGCAATACCGGAAAGGTGGTGATGCCTCACGACCACCATCACGTGCTTGCAACATATCACAAGGCAGGCGCAAAGGAAGTCCGTATGGCTATCGACGCAGCAATGGAGGCCCACAAGCAGTGGTCCGAGACTGACTGGACAGTCCGCGCAGCCATCCTGATGAAGGTCGCTGAACTTATCTCGACCAAGTATCGCGCACTGATGAGCGCTTCGCTGATGCTCGGCCAGAGCAAGAATATCTACCAGGCCGAGATTGACGGCGTATGCGAGCTGATCGACTTCCTCCGCTACAATGCGCATTTCGCATCGGAGATCTACAGCTTCCAGCCGAAGAGCGCAAAGGGTCAGATCAATACCGTCGAGTATCGTCCTCTCGAGGGCTTCGTATTCGCTCTTACCCCGTTCAACTTCACTTCGATTGCATCCAACCTCAATATGTCGCCCGTGCTGATGGGTAACGTTACCGTCTGGAAGCCTTCGACCACTGCAATCCTGTCCAACTACTACCTGATGAAGATTTTCGAAGAGGCAGGCGTCCCCGCCGGCGTCGTCAACTTCATTCCCGGCCAGGGCTCGGTCATCGGCAAGGAGAACCTCGACAAGTATGTAAGTTATCCTCGTCTCGTAGGTGAGACCGGCGGTAAGGACTTCATCTTCGTCCACCCTTCGGCTGATCCCAAGGATGTCGCAACCGCTGCATTCTGCGGCGCGTTCGAGTTCCAGGGCCAGAAGTGCTCCGCAGCGAGCCGTATGTACTGCCCGAAGTCTCTCTGGAAGGAAGTTCTCGCAGGTATCAAGGCATTTGCCAAGGAAGCCAAGATGGGCGACGTCTGCGATCCGGACAACTTCATCAACGCAGTCATCGACGAAGCATCGTTTGACAATATCGCTTCTCACATCGCTTACGCAAAGGCTTCGAAGGATGCCAAGGTCGTCGTCGGCGGCAAGTGCGACAAGAGCGTCGGTTACTTTGTCGAACCTACGGTCATCGAGACCACCGATCCTCATTTCAAGACTATGGAAGAGGAGATTTTCGGCCCCGTCCTCACTGTCTATGTATATGCTGACAAGGATGTCGATAAGGCAGTCGAACTCTGCGATACCACTTCACCTTACGGCCTGACGGGCGCAGTGTTCGGAAAGGACCGTCTTGCTGTCCAGAAGATTGCTGACCGCCTGCGCTATGCAGCCGGCAACTTCTACATCAACGACAAGCCGACCGGAGCAGTCGTCGGTCTCCAGCCGTTCGGCGGTTCCCGCGCTTCGGGTACCAACGACAAGGCAGGCGGAGAGTTCAACCTCATCCGCTGGTCGATTCCGCGTGCCATCAAGGAAACTCTCGTTCCTGCACGCAGCTTCAAGTATTCCTATATGAAGTAATCGCAACTGCCTGAGCAGAAAGAAGCCGGCCGGAGTTCATCGCTCCGGCCGGTATTCGTTTATTTCTGAATTATGTCAGGAAATCGGTTTAGTTGAGGCTGCGGTATTTCTTTTCCTTCGCTGCCACGAGGAGTTCCTTC
>CAMZIP010000122.1 GCA_947307265.1 uncultured Bacteroidales bacterium
CTCCCAATTCTTGACCACATCACCAGCCGAAGCCACCTGTGCCTCGCCGAAAACGTGCGGATGGCGGTAGATCAGTTTCTCGCACAGAAGGTCGATGACATCTGCGATGCCGAATGCCTGCTGTTCTTCGCCAAGTTTCGAATAAAAGACAACGTGCAGAAGAACGTCGCCAAGTTCTTTGGAAATATTCTTAAGGTCGCCTGCAAGAATGGCATCCGAAAGTTCGTAAGTCTCTTCGATGGTCTGGGGGCGGAGCGATTCGAAAGTCTGCTTGCGGTCCCAGGGGCACTTTACGCGCAGTTCATCCATTATGTCCAGCAGGCGCGCGAAGGCCTGCATTTCACGCTCGCGGCTCATTCGTTTTCGACAAACAAAGTAAACTTAAGGGGACTGTATTCCGGAATCGCGGGTATTTTGCCGGAGGCGCCGTAGCCCAGATCCGAACGGAAAAATGTCGTGCAGGTATCACCCAGACGCATAAGATGCAGCGCGTCGATAAATCCTGCAACGTATGTAGAATTCTGCGTGAGCATAGTGCTGACGTCTGCGTAATAGGTAATCGTCAGCGCCGAATAACTGCCGCCGGAGAGACGGTAGAACCGCGCCGTATCTTTGATATTGGTGTCGAATACCGTTCCGTCGAGACGGCGGCCGATATACCAGACGCTCATCGAACGCTCGTCGAGGATGGTATCGCGCTTTTCCTTCGTGCCTTCGTACTTGAAATAGAATCCGTTGGCGGTGGTGTCCATACCGTCGTAATATTTGCGGCTGTGCTCAGCCATCATCTCGTCCTGAAGAGCGTAGATATCGTCCCTGACATCGGTAAGCCAGAGTTCGTAAGAGATATTGTTGCCTTCGGTAGAAGGGAACTCGCTGTAGAGCGAATAAGGAACGGTCGTCTGCCCGAGCGGTGCAATCAGCATCGCGTGACCGCCTACGCGCATTTTGCGAAGCGTATTCTCGACGGCATAAGGCAACGATTCGATACCGAGCTGCCAGGTGGCACCGCCGTAATAGCCGGTAGCCTTCCAGGTATCGAGCTGCTTGCAGAGGTCTTCGTCATTGGTGCCGAGGATATTGCCGTCCAATTCGCGGCGGATGTATTTCACGGTGACGTAAGAGGAATCCTTGGGCAGATCGCCGGTTCCCTGGTCGAATGTCACCATATAGACGCCCGAGTCGTCGGGTGCGACAGTCGCACTGTAATGCACGCGCATCCAGGCCTCGAGGGCACGGGTATAATAATCAGACGAATCCTCTTCCCGATCCACCGCGCACGAGTGGAGCCCGAGGGAGAGCACCAGCACGCCGAAAATCAGGACCGCAAATACTTTCTTCATATCAGTTGCTTTTCTTTATATCTCTCACGTTGACGTGGAACATAATCGCCGAAAGCGACGGCACCACGCCTATGATATTGTCATCAAATCCATATTTCGCGGAGAAGAAAATATAAGCCTCCTCTCCTCTTGTCATTCCTACAAGACCGTTGTAAAGGCCGGTCATAAGGTCGTCCCGCGACACTTTCACGTTAAGTTCGTCGCTGAAGAATACTACGCCGGGCGAAGAATTGAATACGCGGCCTTCGAGAGTGACGTACACCGAATCACCTGCAGCGACTACAGGCTGACCTTCGCCGGGCGTGACGATTACGCGGTTCGAGCCGCCGTTACGGACCACCTCGCATTCGGAATACTGCGCCTTGATGTACTTGTCGATGTTTTCCTCCTGCTGCAGAAGTGCGGTCTGCTTCTCCGTCGAGCAGGCGACGGGCAGCGCGACGGCGGTCAAAATTGCCAGGATGAATATGGTTAATCTTCTCATTTTAGCCAAAATACTGGTCCAAAGCACTCAAGAAATATGCCGGAACTTCCGACAGCGGCATATAAATCCTTCCGCCGGCGGCATTTTCGTGTCCGCCGCCGTTGAAAAACCGGCGTGCAAGGGTATTGACGTCAGTGCCTCGCTTCGAACGGAGGCTCACTCGCACGTAACCGCCTTCCTTATCTTCGGTGAAAATGCCGGAAATCCGGACGTCCGCGACCTGCAGCGGGATATTGACGAATCCTTCGGTATCGCCGGGGCGGAATCCCAGCCGGCACTTGTCCTCCTCCGAGAGCAGCATACAGGTCGCCCCGTGCTGCGGGAAAACGTGCATACAGTCATTTACCAGACGGCCCAGAAGGCGCAGGCGGGACATATTGTAGGAATTGAGGACCTTATACTGCAATCCAATCTTGTCCACGCCGCGGGCGATGAGCCTTGCGGCCATCTCGAACGTACTGGGAACCACCGAATTGGAGAAATTATTGGTATCGGTCATCATTCCGGTATAAAGCGCCTCTGCACAGGACATCGACAGGCGGTTGACATCCCCGCCGATATCGGGCATCGCCATCAGGAGCCAGAACAGAAGTTCGCAGGTCGAAGAGATTTCAGGCTCGGAATATACCAGGTCGAAAAACTCGCGGCTGGGCTGAATATGATGGTCGATGAGCACTTTTGCCGCCTTGGACGAGACGATGGACTCCTCAAGATATTCGGTCCTCGACGGGCTGCTGACATCCAGGCAGATAAGCAGGTCTGCGCCGGCGGCAAGGTCTTTCGCGCGCTGCGAATCTTCTTCGCAAACGACAATCGGTCGCCCGCCGGCCGAAAGGAACTTCAGGAAGTCCGGAACGGCATTCGGCAGAATCGGCACGAAATCTTTGCCGCGGCTCGCGAGATAAGTGCAGCAGGCGCACAGCGAGCCGACCGCATCCCCGTCAGGATTGAGGTGGCTGAAGACCGCAATACGCTTTGCGCGGCTTATCATCTTGTCAAATGCACTGATATCGTAACGCATCAGAAAAACCTTTTGAAGATGCAAAATTAAAAATATATTGCAAGGGATAAATATTTATTTTACTTTTGTAGGACGAATCGGAACATAGAAATACTAACGATAATGAAAAAAATCTTAACCATTGTCATCCTTCCGCTCTGCATCATCGCACTTGCGTACCTGATTATTACCAGCATCAACAAGCCGGTCAAGTTCAACAAGGAGATGGAAATCCGCAAGCAGGAAGGTATCGAAATTCTTAAGGACATCCGTACCCTGCAGGTTACCTACAAGTCCACTTACAACCACTACGCACCCTGTATGGACAGCCTGATCGACTTCTACAACAACGGGCACATCATCATTATGACCCAGTTCGGTTCAGAGGATGACTCCTCCGCTGTCGCTCACACCGAAGCCGTCAAGCGCAACTACCGCAACCTTAAGGGCAACCAGCTCAACGAGAAACTCTACGAACTCTATCAGAACGGCGACAAGAACCTCATCATCCGTCTGCCGGTCCCGACTGCAGTTCGCGACACGCTGTTCAACGGCCGCGTTCCCGCATTCGATCCTGAGAAACTTCGTTACATCCCTTATTCCGAGCCTGATACGGTTATTATGAAAACCACCATCAAGATGGTTTCGGGTGTCGAGGTTCCTCTCTTCGAGGCACAGATTCCGTTCGGTTTCCGTCCCGCACCTGGCGAGCCGTTCCGTGGTCTGCTCCGCGGTATGGATGAGCAGCTTATCATCAACCTCAACGCTGAGCGCGAGGACACCGGCCGCTATCCCGGTCTGATGGTCGGCAGCATCGAGAATGCTAACAACAACGCCGGCAACTGGGAATAATCAGTGTATCCGTACACACTCGTATCGGAAAACCTCTTCAGCGAGGATCAAGCACATAAGATACTGTCTGACGCGGTACATTTCGAGGAGACAGCATCAGTATATCACAAAGAACTGCCTGGATTCAAGGCAGTTCTTGTTTATGCATCCCCTTCCAGGGTCAGAATGCCGCTCATAGCGATGCTGCTCGACAGGGCGGCGCAGTTGTGCGGTGATGCGGCAAAGCGCAAGAGTTCCATCCCGCGTGCCGTTTTTGCCTGGGACGGGGAACTTGTGCACATCGTTCTCACTTCGGGAATCGAT
>CAMZIP010000123.1 GCA_947307265.1 uncultured Bacteroidales bacterium
CATCACGCTCTACGGTCCCAAGACCACTTACGTCAACAAGAACACTGGTGAAAGCAAGATCGAGATGATCGATGCCACCATCGAGAAGATCGAAGGCGGCTCGACTCCGACCACCATTATCGATATCAGCGTAGCAGATTTCCTCAAACTGCCCGACAATGACGGCAACAACTACCGTCTCAAGGGTACCGTCAGCGGCGAAATCAACACCCAGTACGGCAACTTCGACGTTACGGATGCAACCGGCACCGTCTATGTGTACGGCTGCAACAATATCGACCAGTGGAAGGACAAACTCCTGAAGGGCGCATCTATTTCCCTCTACGGACCGAAGACCACCTACACCAACGCAAGCACCGGTGAAACCAAGATCGAGATGGCTAACGCTACCATCGAGAGCCTCAGCGGCGGCGAGACACCTACTCCGGGCGGAGACATCACCGCAACCCATCCTTTCACCAGCACGATGACCTGGACGCTTGGCACCAGCGGTTATGACGCTGAACTCATCATCGGCGGAGCATCCTATCCCGGCTTCAAACTCGGTACGAGCAAACAGGTCGGTTCGGCAACGGTCAAGGTTCCGGCAGGTACCAGCAAGATCGGTTTCTATGCACTTGGCTGGTCCAATAAGGCAGGTGTGATCGAGATCACCGGCGGCGGCCTCGACAAGAAGACCGTCACCGCTGCGACCAACGCCGGCGTCAACAACAACTCGCCGTTCACGATCACCAAGCTCGCCGACTCGGATTATTACACGATCGAGTTCAGCGCAGCCCTTACGACCGAGGCGACCCTGACGTTCACCTCCACGAGCGCCGGTTACCGCAGCGTAGTATTCGGCATCAACAAGGTTGACTAATTATGCGCGACTTACGTTACAGGATAATCCCCGTGATGCTGACGGTATTTGCCGCCGGCATCGCGGCCGTGTCCTGCGACAAGCCGCAGGATGATCCTGTCAGCGTAAGCATCCGCAAAGGAGAAGCCGAATACCCCTCTTCCAACCAGTTCGTAACCGTCACCGCAACCGGTCAGTGGGAACTGAGCATCTCATTCCCCGACAAGACCGAAGAAGACTATACCGAATGGGGCTACCTTGACTCACGGGACAACACCTCGGTCAGCGGCACGGGCTCGCGCAAGGACATTGTCCTGGGCTGGACGGCCAACAATTCGTTCGAGGCCCGCAAACTGTGGCTTGTGCTGCGCAGCGGCAATCAGGCAGATTCCTGCCTCTTCGTCCAGCAGGCCAAGGCCCAGCAGGGCGGCACCGGCGACCTGCCTTCCACGCTTGTCAGCGATCCGGTCCCCGACTGGCTCGAACTCCCCGCGACCTCCAACAGCGACGGACTGTATTTCATCACCCATTCCGCGCCCATCAACGGCAAAGAAGTCCGCAACTACTCGATGTACTGGGACAAGGACGCACTCGTGGCACACTGGGTCGCATATCCGCTCAACTCGTGGTACATCAGCAACGGCGGTCGTACTGACGAATGGGATATCGATCCGAAATTCCCGCTCAAATACCAGCCGGTGCTTTACAACGGATACAAACGCAGCAACCTCGGCAGGTCATTCTCGCGCGGGCATCAGTGTCCTTCGGCGGACCGCCTCAGTTACGATGCAAACCTCCAGACGTTCTACGGCACCAATATGACGCCGCAGCTCAACGAACTCAATTCGTACGCCTGGGCAAAACTCGAAGGTATGGTCCGCGACTGGGCGAAGAAGGTCGATACGCTTTACGTCGTGACGGGCTGCATCATCAAGGACAGTGACGAATACGCTTACGACAATTACGGCAAGGCGGTAACGGTGCCGACGGGCTATTTCAAGGCCCTGCTCGGCTATTCGAAGAACGGCACCCCCTCCCCTTCGACCGGCGGTTATCTGGGCATCGGATTCTATTTCGAGCATCGCCGCTATACCAACAGCATCGCCGCTGTGATGCAGCAGGCTATGACGCTCGACGAACTCGAAGAGCTTACGGGCTTCGACTTTTTCTGCAATCTACCTAAGAAAATCGGAAACGACCAGGCATCCAGGGTCGAAAGATCAATGGAATCCTGGTGGAATAACAATAAATAGAGATGAAGAAAACACTCCTGACATTTCTGCTCACCTCGCTCCTGATTCTGCCGGCTTGCGGCAAGAGCGGCAGCGGGCGAAGCTACGTCATCGGTTTCTACAACCTTGAAAACCTTTTCGACACGTACGACGACCCCGCCAAGAACGACCAGGAATTCCTGCCTGACGGCAAGAATGAATGGACCGAGGCCAAGTACTCGAAGAAACTTCACAATATGGCCAGAGTCATCCGCGCGATGAAGACCGACAACGGCAGATGGCACACCATCCTCGGCGTCAGCGAGATCGAGAACCGTCTCGTGCTCGAGGACCTGGTGGTAGAGCCCGCCATAATCGAGGCCAACTACCAGATTGTCCACTACGACGGTCCCGACCGCCGCGGCGTTGACGTCGCACTCCTCTATAAGCCCGAGGAGTTCACGATACTCGAGAGCCAGTCAATCCCCTTCTCGTTCGAAGGCACGAAGGTAGCCATCACGCTTGACCAGGCCGAGCAGGATTATTTCCGCACCCGCGACATCCTGATGGTACGCGGCCTGATCGAAGGCGAGATGTTCGCATTCTACGTGACTCACCTTCCCTCCCGCATCGGCGGCAAGGGTTCCGACCTGCGCAGCCTCGGCGCCGAGATCATTTACAATGATGCGATGCTTAAGATGAAGGAGCACCCGGGCATCAAGATAGTCGTTATGGGCGATATGAATGACGACCCGTTCAACGAGAGTATGGAAGTCTGGCTGCACGGCCGCGAGAATCTTGAAGAAGTGGGCGAAGAAGACTTCTACAATCCTTTCTACAGTATGCTCAACGACGGTTACGGCTCTCTCTGCTATCAGGGCGTCTGGAGCATTTTCGACCAGATACTGGTCAATTACAATATGGCCAAGGCACCCGAAGGCACGCTGCATCTGCGTCGCATCGTCCAGGACAAATACCACGGCCGCGTTTTCAAGAAACCGTTTATGACCACCCAGAAAGGCCAGTACAAGGATTATCCTTTCCGTACGTTCTCGAACGGCGCGTTCATCAACGGATTTTCCGACCACTATCCGACCTATATTGTAATAAGTAAATAAACGATATGAAAAAGACACTGACACTTTTGACGGTTCTGCTGCTGACGGCCTTCGCCGCACTCGCCCAGACTGTTCCGACAGGCGGAGTTCGGGGAACGGTGGTCAACCGCCAGGGACGCATCCCTATCGCCGGCGCCGAGATCACACTCCTCCAGAAAGGTGTGACGATCGACACGTGCACCACGACCAAGGATGGTACCTTCCTGATTGAGGGACTTGCCGATGGCATTTACGATATGATCGTCAACGCCGATGAATACATCCAGTCCAGAGTATTCGTGACCGTGGAAAAAGGCTTTATCAAAGATATGTACTTCATATCGATGACAGCCGAACGCATTGTCACGATCACTGACGAGGACGTCGTTTCTGACCTCGATATGGCCGATGCAAGTTATGCGGACAACCCTACGATTATGTTTGACGCCAACGACGTCTTTTCGAGCGTCGCGGGTTACGGTTTCAGCGCCATCCGTTTCAAGAACAGGGGCTACAACAGCGAATCCAACGACGTGCTGCTGGCGGGCATCAGGTTCAACGACGCAATCACGGGTTATTCGCCCTACTCCCTCTGGTCCGGTCTGAATGAGGCAATGCGCGCGAAAGAGACCACTCTCGGTCTGGAACCGCACTTCACCTCGCTCGGCCGCTACAACGGCGTCACCAACATTCTCGCAACTCCGTACAATGTCCGCAAGGGCTGGCGCTTCAGCGCACTGACCAACAGCACGCTCTACCGTATGCGTCTGATG
>CAMZIP010000124.1 GCA_947307265.1 uncultured Bacteroidales bacterium
CGGAATACTGATTTCCGGCACTTACTGCAGCTGTAGCTGATGCAGAGCAATTAGTCTCAAGAGTAACAGTAGAGATACCTCCATTAGCTCTTGCGTCAGCGCCTTTGATTGCACTCTCGAATGAACCGAAATTCCAACTGTAAGTACTTTGTGTCAGTGATGCGACAGCATCGGTCGGCGAGAGAGTAAACGGATATGTCGCAGAAGTAGATGGTTCAGTGTTCAATACATTTACATACCCTAACGATGCAAAGGCCGGCTGGATGGGCTTATTGTAGCAACCGCCTGTAACATCCAATTCTCCATTTGCAGACTTATTGAGTGGATTGACGCCATAAGAATTAAAGAGGCCTCCGCTTACATTGATTGTGCCATATGCGGCATAAATAAGTGCATTGGTTGAAGTCCACCCTTCTTTCACGTTGTTGAATGTTCCGCCGGTGATATTTACTTCCGGTGCTGGATCATTTGTGAATTTAGTCGTGTAGAGTACATATCCCTGGTTTTCGAAGGATCCACCTGATATGTCAGCGCTTCCTTTAGAAATATAAAGTGAGTACTGATTGGCGGCACCTTGAGCCCCGCCGGAAATCGTTGCGTTTCCACCGACAGAGACTTTACCGGTATAAATGCGTAAAGCCGTAGAGTCGGAAGAAATGATTGCCGTACCGCTGATTGCCAGGTCAGTATTCTCATCAAAAGAATTATTGCAGTAGATGGCGTGACTTTTCGCCTCAACCTTGCCTCCCGTGATGGTGAGGGGGCTTTTCCCGCTCAGGGATATGCCGCGGTAATTGATCGACTTGACGCATCCTCCGGAAATCGTAGCCGTTGAACCATTATTGAGTGCTAACGTATACTGGCCTGAAGCATTATTCTCCAGAGTTCCGCCGGCAAGTGTCAGTGATGAACCTGAAATATAAAAGGCGGAATATTTAACTGGGGATGTGATTTTGCCTTGTGAAGCCAAATCTTGAGAGAAATTGTCGCAGATAGTGAGGTTCGTTGATTCATATATTGCAAATTGATGACTCATCGTCAGAATTTTGCCGTTGAGGTCCAGGGTGATTGCTCCAGAGCCATTGGTGCCGCGCATAGACGGATTTCTGCTGGTCGAGCAATGCTTAAGCAACTTAACCGTGCAATCCTCATTTGAGCAGTCTGCTGCATCGAATGCGTCGCTTACATTATAATATAAAGAGGTAACGCCGCCGACTGTCAGGCTGGCGACAGGTTCACCGCTCACGTCGAGCTTCTTGCTCATATGGTAGTAGCTGCCGGCCTCAATTTCATTTCCGCTGATAGGAGTACTGTTCTTGAAGGCAGCGCCCTCTGTGTAGGCATATACGTTAGGCGTTGTGCCGGAATGGGGGAGTACTGCAAAAGCTACCGGAGAAGTCTCGCCGAATTCAATTTGACCTTTGTCGTCGGTAGTCCAGGTAGACGACGCAGGAACAGCATAGACCGTGCTGGTCTTGGTGCCGGGAGTGAGCTTGATCTCACCGCCATCATCAACCGAGAGCTTGCCGTGAGTTACCACGCCTTCGATAGCAATCTGCGAGACGGGAGTATTTACCTTAAGATTATTGTTTGCGGTAGAACCGACCTGAATCTTCTTAAGTCCTATGATTGCCGTCTGATTTTCAAACTTGAAACGGATTTCATTATTGATGACGGTTGCCGTAGCGCACATTATCGCAGGTGTGGCTCCCTCGAGATTACCTGTTTGACCGGCAAGGTCAATAGTAAGAGTTCCATTTTCGATGTCATTAACACCTTTGCCAGGGTAGTAGATACCATAAACAACCGCCCCTTCTGATGGGCTGTAACTTGTACCCTCCTTAGGTTCAATTGTAGCTTCCTCCTCGTCGAAGTCCGTCACTACATATGTAAAGGTCTTGCCATCTTCATCAAAACCGAACAGCTCATCGCCAATAGCCCAGGTAGGCTTGACGCCTGTTACGTCGGATACATCATAAGTCACTTTCGTGTCGGAGAAGTCCTCGATGGTCGCGGTGATCTTGACACTCTTCTCTGCCGGATTTACATCTACCGGAGTATTGTCCAGCTCTTTCGGCTGGCAGGCTGCAACCGCTAATGAGGCTGCAACCAGAATGATAGAATAAATTTTCTTCATAGTTGTTCTCATTTAGCGTTAATCATCAAATTCATCGTCGCCCCAATCATTGGTGCCGTAGCTTTCGGGCTGACTGATGCAAAGTGGATTTGCGGACTGCAGTCTCAGGATTAATCTTACCTGCGGCTGCGAATAGGTGTTTTTAACAGTCATAAATGGTATTAAATTATTATTTTCAATTAGTTATCTCCATTCTAAAACCACCAAAATACCGTAAGGTGCCACCTAAGTACACCGAATTGAGGCCCAGGAGAATAGGCCTTGGAGATTGGTCTGCAAGGGGTTAAGCGCTTTTAATGTGTTCTGGAAATATGCGTGACGCGAAAAAAATGCCCCCAAAGCATTTTTCTATACCTTATAGATAATAACCCCCGACTCCGTGCAATCATCGAGCACGGGATAAAAACGCAAGAATTTGATTGACAGGCGATTAACAGACGCACTTGTGCTTTGTCCCCAGGCGCGAAAGGGGGACAAAGCACACTCAAATTCAATTTTGCCTTATAATCAGATACTTAACAAAAAGCCCCGTGCTCGATGATTGCACGGAGCTTCCCAGAAAGTCTTTACAAAAGTTTTTGATTTTCTTCTACTTAAGTTGCTCGAGTTTTATCGCGTAGTCGAGGTTGGCGTCGATCGCTTCTTTGGACGGGTGCGGTTTGCGGAAATCGGCGTAGTCGATGTCCTGCTCGTCATCCTCGTCGGCGGCGTTGCGCGCGTCGGTAAACTTCATCACCTCCTGCTCGCTGATGCCGATCAGCTTCATACTCCTGCGATTCAGCAGGCGAAGGTGCTCCGCGCAATAGAGCAGCCACTGCTTATATTCGTGCGGCTGGAGCAACTGCTGGCGGACCTGCGTATTGCGAAGCAGCTTTTCGGTAAGACAATTGCCCTCGTAGGCGGTCGGGTTGTCGTATATTCGTGCCATCCCGGCCCGGTAGTCCTCCGAAAAGGCCTTATGCTGCTCCTCGATCCAGCTCATCTCAGTAAAACAATTGCCCACGTTATCGATAAACTGGAAATTATTAACGTTCTTCCAGGTCTCCAGCCCGCTGCTGAAAATCGTTTCGGCCGTTTTGTCGAAACTGAGGACGGGCGTACCGAAAGCCTCGACAATCGCCTCGTCGAACGGTTCGTCGCCCAGCCGTGCCACCTCGTCCAGCGGGAGTCCCAGCAGCCAAACTGCGATGGTATCAATCCGGTCCCAGGTCGCAGCCACGTTCTCCGCACTTCGTGAAAAAGATTCGATGCTGCTCATCACCATCAGGGCCGTGAGTTTCCGCTCGTCGCGGTGCTTCTTGCGGTCAACGAGAGACGCCGTACCGAATGTCAGCACGATCGAAACGGTAGTCGCCAGAATGGCCACCACAAAATCCTTCCACCAGTTCCTGTCGAAAAAAGAATTCGCCATAAAAATCCAGGTTCTTTGTTTTTCGGGCCAAAGATGGCAAAAGTGTCGCTGACTACCAATAATTTCCGCAAATAATATGCAAAAAACACCTCTGGAAATGCCCTCCATTCCGAAATTTACCACTGCCAATATCCGGCGCCGAATAAGTTACAAATTGTCAGCAGGTTGCAGGAAAACCCATCGTATTTTTCACTTTTTCAGGACCATAGCTTGTTTTTTATAAAAACAATTCATACATTTGTGCCTATTGACCAAACTGCTGTTAGGTGGCACATAAGTACACTTAAGGGAGTTAGAAATGGTTTAGAAAAA
>CAMZIP010000125.1 GCA_947307265.1 uncultured Bacteroidales bacterium
CTCCAGGCCGGTCAGGCGGGCCAGGCGCATGTCCAGGATCGCCTGGGCCTGCTTGTCGCTGAACTCGAAGCGCAGCATCAGCGCTTCCTTGGCGGTATTGGTGTCCTTGCTGGCCCGGATGATCGCCACGATCTCATCAATGTTGTCCAGCGCCTTGAGCAGGCCTTCCAGGATGTGGGCACGCTTTTCTGCCTTCTCCAGGTCGAACTTCGCGCGGCGTATGACCACCTCGTGACGGTGACGGACGAAATATTTGATGATGTCCTTGAGGTTGAGCAGGCGCGGACGGCCGTCAACCAGGGCGATATTGTTTACTGAGAAATTGACCTGCAGCTGGCTGTACTTGAACAGGTTGTTGAGCACGATGCTGGAGACGGCGCCCTGCTTCAGGCGGATGACGATACGCATACCCTTGCGGTCGCTTTCGTCATTGATATATGCAATGCCTTCGATGCGCTTGTCCTCGACCATATCTGCGATATGCATAATCATATCGCGCTTGTTGACCGCGTAGGGAATCTCGGTGACTACGATGGTCTCGCGACCGCTGGCTGCTACTTCGATCTCCGTCTTGCTTCGGATGACGATCTTGCCGCGACCTGTCTCGAATGCATCGGTGATGCCCTTGTAACCCTGGATGATACCGCCTGTCGGGAAATCGGGACCCTTGATGTACTGCATCAGTTCCTGTACGGTAATCTCCGGATTGTCGATATATGCGCTGATGGCGTCGCAGCATTCGCTGAGATTGTGCGGAGCCATATTGGTAGCCATACCGACCGCGATACCGTCGGAACCGTTGAGCAGGAGCATAGGAGCCTTGGAAGGCAGTACGACCGGCTCGGGAAATTCACCGTCGAAGTTGGGCTGGAAATCGACCACGTTCTTGTCGAGGTCTTCGAGCACTTCGCCCGCCAGTTTCTCCAGTTTCGCCTCGGTGTAACGCATTGCTGCCGGCGAGTCGCCGTCGATCGAACCGAAGTTGCCCTGTCCGTGGACGAGGGGGTAGCGGAGGCTCCAGTCCTGAGCCATACGGACCATTGCACCATAGACGCTGCTGTCGCCGTGCGGGTGATATTTACCGAGAATCTCACCGACGATACGGGCTGACTTCTTGACTCCGGCACCTGCCGTCAGGCCAAGGCCGTACATACCGTAAAGCACGCGGCGGTGGACCGGTTTCATACCGTCCCGGACGTCGGGAAGCGCACGCGAAACGATGACCGACATTGCATAGTCGATGTAGGAAGACTTCATTTCGCTCTCAATATCAACGGGAATGATACTGCCCGTAGCGGCGTTCTCTTCAATTATCTTGTTTTCTTCCATATGCATTATTGTAATAACTCGTAAATGTACACATATTTCGCGACTTTTGCAAGAAAAAACAACCCCTGCGGATGTGGATAACTTTATTTGTGCCGATGAATATTGTTCGCTATCTTTATGATTTGAAATTGCACGAAAAAGCGCACGTTTTATGATTCCCAGGCCGTCCAATGACATTCGCATTATCCTCAGTTTCGCACGTGAGGAAGCTATCCGTCTTGGCAGCCTGACAATCCGCACTGATCATATATTTCTCGGCTTGCTGAGACACCGTCGCTGCGAGGCCGTGAACGTCCTCAATTCGCTCGGAGCGCAGTTGCAGGAGATCAAACGGAGCATAGAAACGATGATTGCCGCACCGCAGCCCATTCCGTTCGGACAGTCATCGCAAGTGGCACTATCGGTCGAGGGCCGCGAACTGGTCTCGACCGCTGTCTCGCGCCTCGTTCCGGAAGGTACTGTACCCGATTCGACGCATCTTCTGCTGGCCATTATGACCTCGACCGATGGTGTCAGCCATCAGGTGCTGGCGGATGCCGGGATTCGCGTGCAGGACGTGATGGACCGCATCTCGGGCGGCAATGCTGCCGATGCTGCTTCGGGCAAGAAGTCCGAGGACGATCCGCTCTCACGTTTCGGTTACGATCTCGTAAATGCCGCACTCAGCGGAAAACTTATGCCGGTCATCGGCCGCGACAGGGAAATACTTCGCCTGGAGCAGATTCTCTGCCGCCAGAAGAAGAACAATCCGCTGCTCGTCGGTTCTTCCGGCAGCGGCAAATCGGCAGTCGTGGAAGGTCTGGCGCTCCGCATCGCCGCAAGAACTGTTGCAAGACCTCTGCTGGATAAGCGGATTGTATTGCTTGACCTCGGTACGGTGGTAGCCGGAACGAAGTTCCGCGGGCAGTTCGAGGAACGCCTGAACGGCATTATAAAGTCAGTTCGCGAGAGCGGCAATACCATTCTTTTTATAGACGAAATCCATTCGCTCGTCGGTGCTGGCGGCGGACAGGGTTCTATGGATGCTTCCAGCCTGCTTAAGCCGGCTCTTGCGCGCGGCGAACTGCAGTGCATAGGTGCGACCACATTCGACGAATACCGAAGCATTTTCAGCCGTGATTCGGCGCTTGACCGCCGGTTCCAGAAGATTACCGTCGAGCCGACTCCGTTTGCGGAGACGCTGCACATCCTCAAGGGCGTCTGTCCGCATTACGCGAAATACCACGGAGTCGAATATACAGAAGATGCGCTGAAGGCTTGTATCACGCTTTCTGACCGCTATATACACGACCGTTGCCAGCCTGACAAGGCGATAGATATTCTCGACGAGGCCGGGGCTGCCGCACGAATCCGTGCCTGCCTGCCTGCGATGGAACTGACTGCCGAAGAGGAAGAGATTTCCGCCATTCGCCAGGCCAAGCGCCAGGCTGCAAAGGAGGGCGATTTCTCGCAGGCTGCGGAACTTCGCCGTGCGGAACTGGGACTGATGCAGGAGATGCGGATCCGTATGGAGGAACTCGACGAGCGTGATGAAAGCGCGCCCGTCATCGTGAGGGAAAACGATATCGCTGATGCAGTGGCTACGGTGACCGGTATTCCGGTGAGCCGTGTGGCGGCAGGGGAGGCGGAGCGCCTGATGGGCATCGAGGCTACGCTGTCGGCATCGGTTATCGGACAGGACGAGGCAATTCGCGAGGTGGCACGCGCCATCCGTCGCAACCGCAGCGGCCTCCGTAATCCCGGCAAGCCGGTGGGGACGTTCCTGTTTCTCGGTCCGACAGGTGTCGGCAAGACCTATCTTACGAAGAAAATTGCGGAGTATATGTTCGGCTCGGCCGAGGATATCATCCGTATCGATATGAGTGAATACTCGGAGAAGTTTACGGCTTCCCGACTGATTGGTGCGCCTCCCGGATATGTGGGCTACAATGAAGGCGGCCAGTTGAGCGAAGCAGTCCGTCGCAAGCCTTATTCCGTGGTCCTGCTGGATGAGATAGAGAAGGCGAGTCCCGATATTTACAACCTGCTCCTGCAGGTGCTCGATGAGGGCCGTCTTACCGACAGTACGGGTCGTCAGGTGGATTTCCGCAACTGCATCATCGTGATGACTTCCAATGTCGGCAGCCGCGAACTTAAGGATTACGGAGACGGTATCGGTTATGCCCGCGGTCGTGACGACAAGGGCAAGACCAGCCGCAATATCATCAACAAGGCTCTCGACAAGCGTTTCCCTCCGGAGTTCCTCAACCGACTCGATGCGCAGGTGTATTTCAATCAGCTTTCGCGCGAGGATATGCTCCGGATTCTGGATATCGAATTGCGCGGTCTGAGCCAGCGTGTCGAGGAAGAAGGTTTCCGCCTCGAGGTCAGTGATGCGGCTCGCGATTTTATCGCCGATACGGGTTTTGATCCGGTGTATGGTGCCCGCCCGCTGAAGCGTGCCATCCAGCAGTACATCGAGGACCCGCTCGCCGAGACCATCCTCTCCGGCGCCCTCCGCGGCTCCACCCTCCACCT
>CAMZIP010000126.1 GCA_947307265.1 uncultured Bacteroidales bacterium
GGCATACCGTCGAGCATCTGCTCGGTAGCGGCAACTGCAGCCACCTTCGGCTTCTCGATACCCAGAGCCTTGGCTGTATTGACGAGATACTTGATCTCAGCCTGCTTCTGCTTGAAATCAGGAGCCGGAATGACAGCCATATCGCTGACTATGATGAACTTGTGATAGTTGGGGTTCTGGATGACGGAAACGTGGCTCAGGACAGCCTTCGGAGGGAGCAGACCTGCTTCCTTGTTGAGGATGCCGCGCATATACTTGTCCGTGCTGCAGAGACCCTTCATCAGGATGTCACCTTCGCCGTTGCGGACCATAGAGACAGCCTGTGCGATGCTCTTGAGTTCGTCCTTGTTGTCAACTATCGTGAAGAGAGAAATATCGAGGCCTTCTGCCTTGCAGACAGCAGCGATCTTGTCAGCGTCGCCGACGAGGGTTGCTTCTACGATACCGAGCTGAACGGCCTTGCCGGCAGCGGTTACGGTGTGGTCATCGACTGCCCAAGCGGCAACGAGACGCTTCTTGGTCTTGGAACGAAGGACTTCGAAAAGTTCGTCAAAATTCTTAATCATAGTGGTTGGGTTATTTTTGTGATTTGACAATATTCATAGTGTCGCGGGCGATGACCAGCTCCTCATTGGTGGCGATGGTAACGACCTTTACGCGGGATGAAGGCTTGGAGATGACTGCGTCCTTGCCGTGGATACCCTGGTTGACGGAGTCGTCGAACTCGACGCCGAGATACTCGAGGCCCTGGCAGGTGTCGTGGCGGACAAGCGCCGAATTCTCACCGATACCGCCGGTAAATACGATTACATCAACTCCGCCGAGAGCAGCGGCATAAGCGCCGATGATCTTCTTGATCTGGTAGCAGAGAATGTTCTGTGCGAGGGAAGCGCGGACATTGCCCGAAGCAGCTGCCTGCTCGATGTCGCGGCAGTCGGAAGAAACGCCGGAAACGCCCAGCAGACCGCTCTTCTTGTTGAGGATGGTCTCGATCTGCTTCGGAGTGAGGCCTTCCTTCTCGGAGATGAACGGAACGATGGTAGCGTCGATGGTACCGCTGCGGGTGCCCATAGGAACACCTTCCTGCGGGGTGAAGCCCATCGAAGTATCGATGCAGCGGCCGTCCTTGACTGCGGTAATGGAACTACCGTTGCCGAGGTGGCAGGTGATAATCTTGGAATTGCCCAGGTCGATGCCCAGGAACTCGGCTGCACGGCGGCTCACAAACTTGTGGCTGGTACCGTGGAAACCATAGCGGCGGATACCGAACTTCTCGTAATACTCATACGGAATAGCGTAGGTGTATGCGTAATCGGGCATCGTCTGGTGGAACGAGGTGTCGAATACGGCTACCTGCGGAATGCCGGGCATCAGATCCTTGACAGCGCGGACGCCGAGAAGGTTGGCGGGGTTGTGGAGGGGTGCGAGGACGCAGAGCTTCTCGATCTCGGCCTCGACCTTGTCATTGATGAGTGCGCTGCCGCTGAAGGACTCGCCGCCGTGAGCGACACGGTGGCCTACAGCCTCGATCTCTGCGAGAGAACTGAGAACGCCGTGTTCCTTGCCGGTGAGAATCTCGAGAACCGCGCGGATACCGACGGTATGGTCGGGAATCGGCTGCTCGATGACGAGTTTGTCGTGGCCGGGAACCTGATGGTTGAGTGCACCCATCTTCTCTCCGATGCGCTCCACGAGGCCTTTTGCCTTGAGAGTAAAGTCATTGTCGCTCTTCATATCAAGTACCTGATACTTGAGGGAGGAGCTGCCGCAATTCAAAACTAAGATGATCATATCGATTGTTGTTGATTAATGTCGATTTATCCGGCAAATTTACTGATTTATTGCGAACATTCAACATTTAATCGCTAACTTGCCGTTCAAAAGATGACGGGATGAGGCAAGGTAGGGAAATAATCCTCTGGGCTGTGGCGTGGATGGCGGGCAACGTGCTCGGTTCTTCGCTGGCTCTGCCTGCCGCAGCGTATCTGGCGGTTGCCGCGGCTGCCGCAATCATCTCGCAGAGAAGGCCTTCGGTTATCATTTTTCTTCTGGCTTTTATAATGCTCGGCGCCGCTTCGGTGCAAATCGGACGCATTCCTCCCATAAGCGGGCCGTCGTGGCTGAGCACCTGCTGCAGCACCCTCAAGGCACAGTTTTCGGCCTATCTGGGAAACTTTTTCCCGCCCGGGGACGAACGGTCGCTGCTTCAGGCGCTGGTGGCCGGCGACCGCGGCGGCATCACCCGAGAGATACGGGGTGAATTCAGCGAGAGCGGCGCGATGCACCTGCTTGCACTTTCGGGGCTGCATATCGGCATTGTGTATGTCTTCGCCTCGAAGGTCCTATCGCTGGCCGGCGGGAGCATACTGGCAAGACGGCTCCGGTCGGTGCTGATACTCGCCCTACTCTGGGGCTATGCCTGCATAACGGGGCTGAGCCCGTCGATTTGCCGCGCCGTGACAATGATTACCATACACGAGATTTCGGTGGCACGGCACGCTTCTTCCGATCCGCTGCGTTCGCTTGCTATGGCCGCGATGATCCTCTCGATTGCCAATCCGGAGTGCCCGAGAGAGGCCGGATTCCAGCTGTCTTTTGCCGCCTGCCTTGGGATTTTCGTGATATATCCGCGACTGAAGGGGCTGCTTTCCACCCGTTCACGCATCATCGGACGCATTTGGGACGGAGCTTGTCTGGCCATTGCCTGCCAACTGACTGCAGGTCTGCTCTCCTGGCGGATGTTCGGCATCTGGCCGAAATATTTCCTGCTTACGCAAATGCTTGCCGTGCCGATAGCCGGAGCGTTGCTCTATATGGTGCCGGTAATGCTTGCCGCGGCTCCCCTGCCCCACCTTCAGGGCCTCGTTGCACAGATTGTCCTGCATACGACAAAACTGCTCTACGAGATCGTGCGACTCATCGCCGATTTATCGTAAAGCAGTTTCGTTGACGGCCTGCAAGGCCAGTTGCAGGAACTATTTGCGCTTGGCGTTCTTTGCAGCCTTTGCGGCTTCCTTTTCACGGCGGCGCGCCTCTTTTTCAGCCTGCTTCGTCTCATAAGCGGCTTTAGAGGTGATGAGAATCACGCCGTTGGAGCCACGCATACCGTAAGATGCAGTACTGCCGTCCTTGATGACATCTACCGAATGGATATCGTTTGGATTGATGCCGCTCGTATCGAAAACCTCCGCACCGTCGAAAAGAATCAGCGGCTTGGACGAGCCATTGAAAGTACCCATACCGCGGATGATTATATCGCCGCCGGATGAGATCTCGATACCAGATACCTTTGCAAGCAGGTAATCCTCGAGGGTACGGTAAGTAACCTGATCCATCTCGCTGACCTCGCTATGGTCGATGGATGCCGTTTCAGTAGTGATATATCCGTCGCTGCGACGTGAAGACTGTTCGTAAGAAGTCGTCCTTGAGGTGGAGCCGCAGCCGGCGGCAGCCGTCATAAGCACAAGGCCTGCCGCAATGGTGATGATGTTAGTTTTCATATCGCAAATATACCTATTTTAATATAAAAAAGAAGGGCAGCCCGAAGACTACCCTTCAATTTTTATACCGTACAACGGATTATTCGTTGCTGGTCGAGGTGATACCCTTGTTGTAGTCAGTCTCGTTACGAGGAATGCACCAGTACCAGTTGCCGCCATTCTTGTAGGCCTTGCGGTCGATGCTGTCGCCCCAGCGCTTGAGGTCGAACCAGTTGAAGCCTTCTGCCCAGAGCTCGATGCCGCGATAGAGCTTGATCTGCTCCATCAGAGCCTCACCGGTTGCGGTGCAGGTGTAAGCCGGGTCACGCTTCGAGGT
>CAMZIP010000127.1 GCA_947307265.1 uncultured Bacteroidales bacterium
GGGGAAATTGGAGGCGTCGCGAATGAGGATGCCTTGCTCCTTGGCCAGGTAATCTTTGAGTTCCGAAGCCGTGTGTTTTGCGGTCCGGCACAGCATAAAATGAGTGTGTGTCGGGGCGACTTCGAACCCTTCCAGAGAGCAGATATTTTCGCGCAGTTTCCGGCATTCGGAGAGGAGCTCCGGGAGGTTGACAAGCGCACCGTTTTTCGAGGTTGACAGAGTCTCTTCGGCGAAGAATAATCCGGCCGCGACAGCAAGTGCATTGACCGACCAGGGCATCCGGCAGAAGCGGATGCGTTCCATCAATTTCGCGCAGCCGGTAATCCATCCGAGCCGCAGGCCGGGCACCGCGTGGCTCTTGGTCAGAGAATGCAGCACCAGCAGGTTGGGGTAGTTGGCCAGCGCCGCCAGGGACGGCATCTGGTATTCCATAAAGGCGCTGTAAGACTGGTCTATCACGAAGACGCAATCGGGATGCGAAGCAAGCAGTTGCTCTATGAGTTCGTTGCTGTAAACGTGTCCCGTGGGATTGCAGGGATTGCAAAGCCAGCACATCTGCGTACCGTCAGGGATTTGCGCTTCTCTGATGAAGCCGTCTCCGCCGAAAAGTTCAGCTTCCGCGAAAATGTGTTTCACGAAATGTCCGTGCAGGTGGCAGGCGTCTCCGTATTCGCTGAAAGCGGGCTGGAAAATGGCGCTTCTGCTTCCGGCGAATGCCTGCGCAATGAGGTAAATCGCCTCGGTCGCGCCGTTAGTCACGCAGACTGTGCCTTCGGGAAGGCCGTATGCCTCTGCAAGCCGTGATTCCAGCGTATGCGGCACGGGCTCCGGATAATGGCGGATATCATCGATATGGCTGCGGAGATATTCCACGAGGGCGGAATTGTCTGCGCCATAATATACGTTAGAACTGAAATCCGCTGTTATACGGCCGTAACGCCAGCCGTCATCCCCGTGTCCGTAGATCATTTTCTGTCCTCCAGAATGCCGTAGAGCAGGTCCATATTGATATGAGCGCGGACGTGATCCGCCAGAAGGTCGTACTGGCGCTCCTTATATGCGTGGTAGTCAAAGTTTTCGCCGGAGGCGGCAGCATCTATTTTGTCGCGGTGCGGCTCGAGCAGCAGGTCTATGAATGCCTGGTTGTCGAGAATGCCGTGCAGGTATGTGCCGATGCATTTGCCGTCGGCGATGTAGCCGTCCTCAGTGCCGTCCTCGAGTATGCAGAGGTGCGAGGGCACCGAATCTGCCGTATCATCGGGCGCAGTTACGCCCATATGGATTTCGTAGCCTTCCATCGGGAATGCGTTGCCATTCTGAGGCGTTGACGATGCAAGGCGGAAATGCACCTGGCGGGTGACTTTCTCCTGACTTATTTCGGTGACAAGCGGGAGCAGTCCGAGTCCCGGAAGCGAATCCAGCGGGCCTTCGACGTGATGCGGGTCGCGGATTAGGCGTCCCAGCATCTGGTAGCCGCCGCAAATGCCCAGCACCGTTGCGCCGTTCCGTCGTGCCTCCAGGATGGCCTGTGCCAGACCGCTGCGACGCAGTTCATTGAGATCGTCCAGGGTGCTCTTGCTGCCGGGGAGTATTACTATATCCGCCTTTGCTATCTCCTCGGGCTGTCCGCTGTAGAACAGATGCACCCGGGGATCTCGCTCCAGCGCATTGAAATCCGTGAAATTGCTGATATGACGCAGGAGCACTACGGCAACGTTGATCTTGCCTGCGCGGGCTGCGGCGGATTTTGCCGAAAGGGCTACCGAATCCTCTTCTTCGATGTGCACGTCCTTCAGGTACGGCACGACTCCGAGTACCGGTATGCCGCAGAGTTCCTCGAGCATCTGCCGGCCCTTTTCGAAGAGCCGCAGGTCGCCGCGGAACTTATTGATGATAATACCTTTGACGTATTTGCGTTCCTCCAGGCGAAGGAGCATCAGCGAGCCATAGACGCTTGCGAAAACGCCTCCGCGGTCGATATCTCCCACCAGGATTATATCGGCTCCGGCGTGCATTGCCATCGGCACGTTGACCAGGTCCGAATCGCGCAGGTTGATTTCAGCCAGGCTGCCGGCACCTTCCATCACTATCGGGTTGTAACGTGATGCAAGCCGGTCGAAAGCGGCATTTACTGCGCTTCGCAGTTCCTCCCTGCCTTCCTTGCGGAAATAGTCATACGCGTCCCGGTTGCCGATAGGGCGGCCGTTCAGCACCACCTGCGAGGTATGGTCGCTCTGCGGTTTGAGCAGCAGCGGATTCATATCGGTATGGCAGGGAACTCCGGCGGCCTCTGCCTGCACTGCCTGTGCGCGGCCGATCTCCAGGCCTTCGGGCGTCGCGTAAGAATTGAGGGCCATATTCTGCGCCTTGAACGGCGCGGGATGGTAGCCGTCCTGCAGGAAAATGCGGCATAAAGCCGTAGCAAGTACGCTCTTGCCGACATCGCTGCCGGTACCGGCCAGCATCACGGGATGCAGCCGGCGGGTTTTGTCAGATGTGCCCTGCGTGCTCATTATTTGCCGCTTTTGCGCTTGTATGCAAATGCCTGCCAGCGTTCTTCGGGCCAGCTCTGACGCTGAAGGTCGAGCCGTGCCATAGTGAAGAACAGGTCCGAAAGGCGGTTGACGTACTGGAGAATGTCTTCGGGCAGCGGGTCCTGGCGGTGCAGCGTCCAGAGGTGACGTTCCGCCCGGCGGCAAACCGTCCTTGCAAGTTGGAGATGTGCCGCTGCGGGAGTTCCGCCCGGCAGCAGGAATGCCTCCGAAGTGCCAGCCTGCTCCGTGAGCCGGTCAATCATTGCTTCGCAGCCGCTGACCAGGTCCTGCGGCAGGCTGTTGGGATTGCTGTCGCGTTTTGCCGAAGGCGTGGCGACAAGGCTCATAACGGTCATCAGGTCTCGCTGGATGCCGTGCAGATCCTCCTGCAATGAGTCTTCTGCCGGCAGCAGAGTTCTTACGATGCCAAGGACGGCATTCAGTTCGTCCAGGGTGCCGTTCGCTTCGATGCGTATGTCGTCTTTGGGAACGCGCTCTCCGCCGTGGATGCCGGTCATTCCTTTGTCTCCGGTTCGTGTGTAGATGCGTTTCATTGCGCGCCTTGTCAATTTTTCACAAAAGTACGTAAAATAATCCGTGTGGCAAGGCCGGTTCGTTTTTTCTTCCTATATTTGTATTTATGAAACGCACAATTATCATCACCGGCGGCGCAGGTTTTATCGGGAGCCACGTAGTTCGCCTTTTCGTCAACCGCTATCCCGATTATCGGATCATCAATCTAGACAAACTGACTTATGCCGGCAATCTGGCAAATCTCAGTGATATAGAGGATAAGCCCAATTATCGTTTCGTCCGAATGGACATCTGCGATTTCGAGGGCGTACTCAAGCTGATGCAGGAGGAGCAGGTGGACGGCATCATCCATCTGGCCGCCGAGTCCCACGTGGACCGCAGCATCAAGGATCCGTTTACTTTCGCGCAGACCAACGTGATGGGTACCCTTTCGCTTTTGCAGGCCGCCAAGATTGCCTGGGACGGCAAATGGGAGGGCAAGCGTTTCTACCATATTTCGACCGACGAGGTTTACGGCAGCCATCACCTGGCGTATGGCAGCAAGTTCTTCACCGAAGACCTGAAGTACCAGCCGCATAGCCCGTACAGCGCAGCAAAGGCGTCGTCGGATCATTTCGTACGTGCATTCCACGATACCTACGGTATGCCGACAATCGTGACCAACTGTTCCAACAACTACGGTCCTTATCAGTTCCCCGAGAAACTGATACCGCTCTTTATAAACAACATCCGT
>CAMZIP010000128.1 GCA_947307265.1 uncultured Bacteroidales bacterium
CGCATCTGAGCCGTTGCAACGGCGGTTGCCGCGCCGCTTCCGAGCAGGTCTATGGCACATTCTCCGCAGCCGACCCGATACTGGATATGGCCGGCGGCGCTGGTGAATGATTGGGTTCAGATCAGCCGCAGGTCGTGGCCGGTGGCGGGGAGATATTTCCCGAGCAGATCTTCCGTACGGATCTTGACAAAGCAGGTGGCGGTACCGTCCGTGCAGGCGAACCATTCGCCGCAGGCGATATCCTTATCCATCACCAGATTCACTTGCGAGGAGGCAGGTATCGCGGCGCTGAGAATGGTCGTTGCCCCGACCAGTACTCCTGTCAACTCCCAGAGTTTGTCAGCAGGAGCAAATGACACCCTCGGAATGCCGAGCGCGCCACAGAATTCGCGTGTCACGAAGGGCTTGTCATCGCTCGTCACATACAGGTAGAACTCCGTCTGCTGGCGGTTGCAGAGAAAAACGGTCTTGACTATACGCACGCCTATCTTCGCGGAGATGTGACTGCAGTCTTCCATCGTAATGCCGGGGTCCGTATCGACCCTTTCGAACGGAATCTCCAACGCCGCGAGAGTCTCATAGACCTTGCGCTGAAGCTCCGACGAAAACTCTTCCGGAGGCGTACTCTGTATCGGTCCGACCTTGAACATCACTGACAGAGCATTTCCATAGATGTGTATTGAGGCTGCATCCCGAGGCTGCGGTAAAAAGCCATTGCACCGGGATTGCACTCCCATACGTGCAGAGTGATATTGTAGCTGCCCCGCTCGCGGGCAAACTCCCTTACATACTCGAAGAGTGCCTTTCCGATATGCCGCCCGCGGGCCTTCTCATCCACGCATAGATCATCGATGTAAAGCGTCTTTAGAGGCATCAGGCTGAGGCTTTCCTGCTTCTGCAGCACACAGAAAGCATATCCCAGCACCTTGCCGTCTTCTTCATAGACGAATACAGGAGTGCGAGGGTCGGCGAAAATGCCCAACAGTTCTTCATCCGAATACTTCTTACCCTGCGGGCGGAAAAGGTCCGGACGCCCCTCGTGATGAACCCTTAAGACCTGTCCCAGCAGATCATTGACAGCATCCAGGTCCCTTGCTTCAGCTTTACGTATCATACGGCAAATATACTAAAATCCGCCGGTACCGTCCCATTTTCAGGGACGATAGCGTCATTTTCGACCATTATTATTCTTAGAAATTGAACGAGTCGGCACCTCTTGGATTGACTGCATCCCAGATGCCGTCCTTGGAGCCCATATCTTCGGTATTGCCTGAAGCTGCGAATGCTGCGGGCATATCGATGGAGACTGACTCCGTTACTGGTGTGAGATATTGATTCATAACAACTTCCAAAGGTAGAAATAAAATCCTATTCTTCCAAAAGGACCTTTTCCAAGACATCGAGGATTTCTTCTCCACGAAGTCCGCGGCGCAGGATGGTGCCGTCGGGTCCGAAAAGAATGGTGTAGGGGATGGCGGGGAAGCTGTATATCTCCATAGGGGTATATTTCGCATCCAGGATCTGAGGCCAGGAAAGGTCGAACTCTTCAATCGCCCTGATTGAATTCTCGCGGCGGTCGCCGACGACAACGCCCACGACCTCGAAGCGGTCGCCTCCGTATATCCTGCGTGCGGCTCTCAGGTACGGGAATACCAGCCTGCAGGGACGGCTCCAGGAAGACCAGTGATTTACCAGTATATATTTGCCGCGGCCGACATAATCTGACAGATGCGCGTCGCTGCCGTCCAGATTGCCGCCCTCGATTGTATAGTCCGTAAACATCTGTCCTTCCTGCGTCTTGTAGAACTGCTGCAGACGCTCATATTCCTGTGCTACCGGAGGGAATGCGCGGACATCATCGGAAACGATGGCATATCGTTTCGCAAACAGAGCCGTATCGCAGCCGTAGAGGTCCGCAAGCGCCAGTGCGCCAAGCAGGTCCTTGGTATGAGCCATTAAGACCGAATCCGAGATCTCACGCTGGATATCGCGGTAAATGGCATAAATGCTGTCAATCTGCGGCTCGGAACCGGGGAGGATGGCGCCGCCCCTGATCAGGCCCTTTTCGCGAAATTCATCAGTGCGCTGCTTGGAAATGGACTTGACGCGTGCCTGATATTCGTTGCTCTGATCCAGAAGCGGGGTGCCGCTGGACTTGCGTTCGTCGAGATCCACTTCCACCGTGCCGGGCTCGAGAATGAAGCGGACGCGGTGGTTGGCCTGGCCCAGATATACGTACGTGGGCTTGTCCAGTTTTCCGGTAAAACCGAATTGTGAATCTGCCACCTTGGTCGTGGCGAGCGTATCGCCGGCCAAAAGATCTACGAGAGTCAACTCTACGCCGTTCGGCACGTGGATGGTGCCGTTGATCGTGTAACTCTTATCCGTGCAGGAGGTGAGGGCTGCGGCGCAGAAAAGGGCCGCTAATATCATTTTCTTCATATCGATTCTGTTTTGACGGGTGCCAAAGATACTCAATTATTCCGAATCTTGTACCGCAGTTAAAGCGTTGCTCAGAAACTGACGGCGAGTTGCGCAAGTGCGGTCAGCAGCACCATTGCGCCCTCTGCGCGGCGGTTGATTATGACCGCGAGTTGCATATCGGCTGTGGTAAGAGGGCGAGGATTATCGCCGATCGTGGGCTTTTCGATGGTCTCTCCGAAATAGACGTGCGTTCCTCCGAACTGGCAGTCGAGGATTGCTGCAAGAGCGGCCTCGGGATGCCCCGAATTGGGGCTCAGGTGCTTGCAGCCGTTGCGGTGAACGGTGGGGATGAGTCCGGGCTTGCCGGCTGCCAGCAGCATCAGCAGCGCTGTCAGCCTTGCTGGAATCCATCCTGCTGCGTCATCCATCCTTGCGGCAAAACGTCCGAAGAGCAGGTATCGCTCGGTTCGGTAGCCTATCATCGAATCGAGGGTATTGATCATCTTGTACGTCACCATTCCCGGAATTCCGAGCAGGGCGAGCCAGAACAGCGGGGCGATTACTCCGTCGTTGAGGTTCTCAGCCAAAGTCTCGAGGGCTGCGGTGCGGACTTCCTGCGCGGAGAGTTGCGAAGTGTCGCGTCCTACGATGCGCGCGACCTGTTTGCGGCCTTCCTCAAGGCTCCGGTCCGTTGCGCGGAATGTCTCGCGGACTTCGCGGATGAGCGTGGTTCCTGCAAGGCAGAAAAAAATCAGCACGGCCTCGACGATCATTTCCGGCCAGGTGAGATTCCAGCCGCAGGTGATGGCTCGCAGCCAGGTCGGCATCCACCCTCCCCAATGGGTAAATTCGGGCAGCAGGGCGGTGGCTCCGAGGCGGACCGAGATATGGTGAATCGCCTGCAAAAATGCCATCGTAAATACCCAGGTTCCGGCGACCAAAGCGAGCGCGAGAAAGGCCCCTTTTGCGACGCGGTGACTGCCTCGGTTGAGACGCTTTTCACCGAAGGCTATCAGCTTGCCGAAACCGACGACCGGGTGGGGAAGCCACGCCGGATCTCCGCCGATAATGTCCGCTATCCAGCCTGCGAGGAGTCTGAGTATTCTATTCATCTATTTCTTTAGATAAATGATTTTAATCCGCTGAGTAATATTTTATTAAGTTCAGGCTTTTGTGTTGCGATTCGGAAGCATCCGGCATCCAGTCCGGGGAAATTGGAGGCATCGCGAATCAGGATGCCGTGCTTTTCTATAAGCCATTGTTTCAGTTTCTTGGCATTGCTGTGCTCAATATGGGCCAGCATGAAGTTGGTGTCGCTGTCCATCAGCATCAGCCTCGGAATGTCAGACAACATCTC
>CAMZIP010000129.1 GCA_947307265.1 uncultured Bacteroidales bacterium
ATAGAGTGAATAGATGCGGCTGAAAATATCACCTGCATTGCGGACGTCCGGCACTACAGGCTTCTTGTCGCTCTTGCTGAGCACGACGCCGATGATATAATCGGCTCCCATCGAGCGGGCAACGTCCACGGGGAAATTATTGAGCGCGCCGCCGTCAATCAGCACCATATCCTTGTATCGCACCGGCTCGAAGTAGCCCGGAATGGACATCGACGAACGGATGGCATCTACCAGATTGCCGTTATGGAAATGGATCTCCTTTCCGGAAATCAGGTCCACTGCCACGCAGGCATAGGGCACAGGCAGGTTATTGAAACTGATCGAGTCCTGATAGCCTACGGTCAACTTGGAAAACAGGTTATATACGTTCTGTCCGCCCACGAAGGACATCGGGATGTTATCCAGGAACGACTTCTGGCGCTTCGGCTCCGGTGCCGGCAGTGGGCCGATCAGCATCGGGTCTTCTTCCACTTTCTTTTTGTCGCCCAGGTCGCTGAGAGACAGCGTGAACGGGATGTTGGCCAGGTAAGTGCTCTTGAACTGTTTTTCTTCAAATGAGATTTCGCTTCGCGGAATCCTGTCGTTCATCAGGAAGTCCCAGTCCTGTGCACGGATGATGCTGTCGATGTCATTGGCTTTGTAGCCGACGGCATACATTCCGCCGATGATGGCGCCCATACTCGTGCCGACTATGTAATCGGCCTGTATGCCATTCTCTTCCAGGAATTTGAGTACGCCGATATGGGCCGAGCCGAGCGCTCCGCCGCCGGAAAGCACTACGCCGACTTTAGGGCGGCGCACCAGGGCGGGTGCGGTGCTTTCGGATTCGTTTTCGACTGCGCCTGCCGGCACGAACAGCAGCAGTGCGGCAATTATGGTCAGGATTCTGTTTGCTTTCATACGTTCTTGTGTGAACCTGCGAGAAGGCCGCAGGCAGCCATTACGTCTTCGCCGCGGGATGCGCGGATGGTGGTCGTTATCCCGGCCTGGTTGAGCCGGTCGCGGAAATGCTCCATTACGGAGTCCGATGAGGGTTGCATCGGGAAATCCGGGATGCGGTGGAATCGGATCAGGTTGATACGGCACTCGAGCGGGCGGAGCAGCCTCACAAGCGCGTCCGCGTGGGCTTTGGTGTCGTTCCAGCCTGCAAACATCGTATATTCAAAACTTACGCGCCTCTGCCCGGTGAAATCATATTGCTTCAGCAGGCGGACGACTTCTTCGAGAGGATATGCCTTCTGAACGGGCATCATACCCGCCCTTTCCTCCGGGAACGGGTTATGAAGGCTGACGGCGATGTGGCAGCGCGTCTCGTCCAGAAGCCGCTTGAGGTTCGGCAGAACGCCTATGGTCGAGACGGTTATGCGCTTGGGACTCCATCCGAATCCCCAGTCGGCCGTCATTACGTTTATCGTGCGCAGCACGGCGTCATAATTGTCCAGAGGCTCGCCCATACCCATAAACACTACGTTGGTAAGGTCTGCGGCCTCATCGACGGACACAAGTTGGTTGAGAATGTCGGCTGCCGAAAGATTGCCGTGCCAGCCCTGGCGGCCCGTCATACAGAAACGGCAGTTCATCTTGCAGCCGGCCTGCGAAGAGATGCACAGCGTGCGCCGGTCTTCTTCCGGAATCATAACTGTCTCGATGCAACTGGTTTCGGTACCGTTGCCGGTGGATGCTTCCACCTCGAAAAGATATTTGCGCGTGCCGTCCTTCGAGGTTGCGCAGTTCAGCGGCGCGTGTCGTCCGGTGTCATATTTTTCGGCGAAACGGAGACGTGCCTCGCGGGGCAGGTCGGTCATCTCTTCGAATGACTTTGCTCGGCGTACATATAGCCAGCGGGCCAGTTGTCTGCCGGCGAAAGGCCTCAGCCCTTCGCGTACCGCGAGTTCTTCCAACTCGGCCTGTGCAAGACCTGTCAAGGTTTCCTTCATAACCTTGCAAATTTACAAAATTATCGCTATATTTGCTTATCGGGAAGGTCGCAAAGACCTTCCTTTTTAACCCTTAAAAACAAACATTTATGGCTAAAGAAGCAGAAGTACAGGCCCCTGAAGTCAATGCCGCCAAGTTGAAGGCATTGCAGGCCACGATCGACAAGATTGAGAAAGATTTCGGGAAAGGGACGATCATGAAGTTGGGAGATCAGCCAAAATGGGACGTGCAGGTCATCCCGAGCGGCAGTATTGCCCTCGACCACGCACTCGGTATAGGCGGTTATCCGCGCGGCCGCGTCATCGAGATCTACGGACCCGAGTCCAGCGGTAAGACAACGCTGGCCATTCACGCTATCGCGCAGGCTCAGAAGACCGGCGGCATCGCTGCTATGATCGATGCTGAGCACGCATTTGACCGCACTTACGCCCAGGCTTTGGGCGTCAATCTGGACACACTCCTCATCTCGCAGCCGGACAACGGAGAGCAGGCTCTGGAGATTGCAGACAACCTCATCCGTTCGGGTGCCGTTGACATCGTAGTAATCGACTCCGTTGCAGCCCTCACTCCGAAGGCCGAGATCGAAGGCGAGATGGGTGACAACAAAGTCGGCCTGCAGGCCCGCCTGATGAGCCAGGCGCTCCGCAAACTGACTGCCAACATTTCCAAGACCAACACCTGCTGCATCTTCATCAACCAGTTGCGCGAGAAGATCGGCATTATGTTCGGCAATCCGGAGACTACCACTGGCGGTAACGCCCTCAAGTTCTACGCATCCGTCCGTATCGACGTGCGCAAGTCATCCGCTCTCAAGGACGGCGACGAGGCATTCGGCAACCGCACCAAGGTCAAGATTGTCAAGAACAAGATGGCTCCGCCGTTCAAGAAGGCAGAGTTCGACATCGTATTCGGCGAGGGTATCTCCCGCGTAGGCGAGATTGTCGATCTTGGCGTCGAACTCGACATCATCCACAAGAGCGGCTCGTGGTTCAGCTACGGTGAGTCCAAGCTTGCTCAGGGCCGTGACGCCGTCAAGGACCTGCTCAGGGACAATCCTCAGCTGTCAGAGGAGATCGAGGCTAAGATTCGCGAGAAACTCAAAGATATCAAGGACTGATGGGAAAGGTCATTCTGACAGGCGACCGTCCTACGGGACGGCTTCATCTTGGGCATTATGTAGGTTCGCTGCGCCGTCGCGTAGAGCTTCAGGACAGCGGCAAGTTCGACAAGATTTTCGTGATGATCGCCGATGCACAGGCTCTCACGGACAATGCCGACAATCCTTCAAAGGTTCGTTCCAATATCGCCCAGGTGGCTCTCGACTACCTTTCGGTAGGTCTGGATCCTTCGCGCACCACGCTTTTCATCCAGTCGCAGATCAGCGAACTGACGGAACTGACGTTCTTCTATATGAATCTCGTCACCGTTCAGCGCCTGCAGCGCAATCCTACCGTCAAGCAGGAGATTCAACTGCGCGGATTCAACGATTCCGATGCCGCTGACAACAAGGCCGGTATTCCGGTAGGTTTCTTCTGCTATCCGATCAGCCAGGCTGCGGACATTACCGCATTCAAGGCCACCACGGTGCCCGTGGGAGAGGATCAGGAGCCGATGATCGAGCAGACGCGCGAGATCGTGCGCAAGTTTAACGCAACTTATGCGCCGGTGCTCGTGGAGCCGGAGATTCTGCTGCCGGACCGCGCTGCCTGCCTTCGTCTGC
>CAMZIP010000130.1 GCA_947307265.1 uncultured Bacteroidales bacterium
AATGTAAGGCCGCAAGGCTTCTGCGGACGGCTCCGTTATCACTTCCCATACCTGCGACGGCCGCTACCGTACGTGGGCATATATGGAACCCGCCGCAGACCACGAGCCGGGCACTATGCATCAGGTTTTCAGAGGCTCTATGAAAACCAGGTTCCACGGAGATACCGTGGGCGTGACAGTCGTCGGAGAGATTCCGGAAGCCCCTCATACTTATGCATATCTCAATACTGCATATCCCTGCCTTAACGAAAAGCAGCTGGCTATCGGCGAGACTACTTTCAACGGTCCCGACACGCTTATCAACGAGGCCGGCTGGTTTATGATCGAGGAACTCGAAAGGATTGCCCTGCAGCGCTGCGACAATGCCCGCGACGCCATCAAGCTGATGGGTTCGCTTGCCGAGCAGTACGGCTACGGTGACAGCGGAGAATGTCTCACTGTCGCCGACAAGAACGAGGTCTGGCAGTTTGAGATCGTCGGAGTCGGCAAGGACAAGATCGGCGCAGCCTGGGTGGCAAAGCGCGTTCCCGATGACCACGTGGCAGTATCGGCCAATATCCCTCGCATCGGCGAAATCGACCGCAAGAGCGGCGATATGATGGCATCCTCAAATGTCGAAAAAGTCGCGAAGGAGAACGGTCTGTGGGACGGCAAGGGCAAGTTCAGTTTCTGGAAAGCATTCCACACCAGTTATGGTGGCGGCCGCAATTTCCACGACCGCGAATGGTTCCTGCTCAACCATTTTGCGCCATCGCTCGGCCTGACCTACGATATGGACGAACTGCCGTTCTCGGTCAAGCCCGAAAAGCCGGTTGAACTGCGCGAAGTGATGGCTATCTACCGCGAGACCTACGAAGGCACTGACTTCGATATGACGAAGAATGTCAAACTGGCCCGCTCGGCCACGAAGTCGCATCCTGCCGATACCGTCATCAGTCCTGTCGCCAATCCCTGGCTCACGACCACGATGCGCAACACCCTCAATACTCTCGCTCCGGGCACGGTAGAATTCCGCCGTACAGTTGCAGTCGCGTGGTGCGCGTATTCGCATATCATCCAGCTCCGTTCGTGGCTTCCCGACGAGGTCGGCGGCGTATGCTGGCTTTCGATGGACAACCCTGCACAAAGCCCGCGCATTCCTGTATTCTGCGGCACTACTAAACTGCCTGAGGCGTACAATGTCTGCGGCCAGAAGCAGTATGTACCTGATTGCGCTCTCTGGAGTTTCCGCCGTGCAAACAAACTCGCCACGGTAGCCTGGGGAAGCACCAAGGACCGCTTCAATTCCGAAGTGCTCAGCATAGAGGAGTTTGCCATCAACGGGCTTCCTGCGGCCGGTGCTACTGCAGATGCCCTCAATGCCTATACAGAATACATCCACAACGAGGCGGTCCGCCGCTGGAAGAAGATGGAAGAAGACTTCTGGCTTCAGTTCGGTTCAGGCTTCTAAAATTCAGATATGACTCCGGAAAAAGAACGCGCAATGCAGCTGTCCGTCGAGGCGGGACATATCCTGCTGGAGAACGGGGCAGAAATAAGCCGTGTAGAAGAGACGATGCGGCGCATCTCCTCGCATTATGGAGTAGAGGACCAGGATTTCTTCGTGCTCAGCAACGGCATCATCGCCACCGGACGGCAGTACGCCAGCGCGAAATTCATTCCCATTCGCGGCACGCAACTGTCGCGCATCGTCGCTGTCAATCAGTTGAGCCGGGATATTTCCGGCAAACGCGACGGCTCGGAAGTCTCGCTCGACGAGGTTGAGACGCGCCTGAAGGCAATTCGCGCCAGCAAAGGCAAGCCGTGGTGGGAAGTCACATTCGGCATAGCATTCGGCGTATCGTCGTTCTGCCTCTTATTCGGCGGCAGCCTGATGGATGCGCTGGCCACTTTTATATGCGGCATCCTGCTGGGACTGTTCATTACCTTCGTGTGCCCGCATATGAGCCGCATCTTCAGCAACCTGCAGGGCGGTCTGGTCGGTGGTTTGCTGTGCATCCTGGCTTACCAGCTGTCGGTATATATTTCGCCTCAGGCTCCGCTTCACCTGCCCAATATGATTATCGCGACGATAATCGCGCTGGTGCCGGGAGTGCCGTTTACCAACGGTATGCGAGACCTCGCGAATGAGGATTATATCGCCGGTACGACGCGATTGGTGGATGCATTCCTGGTGTTCCTCTGCATAGCCGTAGGCGTAATGCTGGCGCTGATTTTCTACGGATTCCTATCAGGAGGACTTGTCGATCTCGGCACGCCGACCGTCGATGCAATTACCGCTGCGTGGTACATCCAACTGCCAGCGGCATTCATCGGTACGATAGGATTCTCGGCGCTGTTTGGCGCGCCCCGGAGGTATTACTTCACCAGTGCTCTTGCCGGAATGCTCGGCTGGGGAATGTACATTCTCATCAACCGCTGTACTCCGCTTTCTGTGACCGGTGCATCGTTTATGGCGGCTCTGGTCGTTGCTGGTTCGAGCCATATCCTCTCAGGAATGCAGCGTTGCCCTGTGACGGTTTTTCTGATCTGCGGAATCATCCCGCTCGTGCCGGGAGGCGGCATTTTCTGGACAGCGTATCACCTCGTGGCAAATAATCTGCGCCTCGCGGCTACGCAGGGATTCGTGGCACTGAAAATAACCGTCGCCATCGCTGGCGGCATCATCGTAGCCACGGCAATCGGCTCGATATACCGCAAGAGAAGGAAGAGGTGAACGGTTTCCAGAATTCGAGCGCTTTCACGAGCACCCGCGAGGTTACCAACGTTCCCGTACGCCGTAACTACCGTACCAATATCCTCGGTAGCGCGTACACGAGCCAGGGTACCTTCCAGGTCGTTATCGATCCTAATTACAATACTCCTGACTACGTTCTTTAGTGTCAGCTGTATATAATGAAGAGCCGGTCCCTTTTGCGAGGGGCCGGTTTTTTATTTTAGTAGTATATTCTGCAAACGGGTGGGGAAGTGTTGCTTGTTTCAAAAAAAACAGTAATTTTGCGGTTTGAAATAGAAAAAAACCAAAAACAATGAATATGAAAAAGGTCGTTCTCATCTTCTTCGCAATCTTCGCACTGACTTTCAGTGCAAAGGCACAGAACAACACGTTCACCCCGAAGTTCTCGATGGAAGTTTTTGCCGGTGCAGGTTATATGACTTCCAACAATTGGGCTGTCAGCAGCTTCAAGCACATCCTGCCCAACGCTTCTGTCAATGTTACTTACCAGTCAAAGCCCTGGCTCGGTTTCCGCGCTTCACTGAGCGGTCCTACAGGTAACTTCCCGAAAGGTAACCAGGCAATGAACTTCAACTATCTGCAGCTCGGCCTCGATGCTACGATTGACATCATCAACATTTTCAACTACAGCGACACCCGCTTCCTGAGCCCGTACATTTTCATCGGTGGTGTATCAAACTACCGTTTCCCCGTTGAGAATGCTTTGGGTATTATGACTCTCGGTGCACGCGCAGGTCTCGGTCTCGACTTCCGTCTCTCTCCGAGCGTGAAGCTCGCTCTCGAGCTGCAGGACAATGGTCTGAACAACCGTTTCAATACTCTGGATGACAATGAGTACTACGGCGGTAACATTCTTCACTGGAAGCGCCCCTTCAAGTGGG
>CAMZIP010000131.1 GCA_947307265.1 uncultured Bacteroidales bacterium
GGATTGGCAGACAATAAAAAACCGCCGCTGAAAAGCGCCGGGTATATAGTGAGGTTGTTTCAGGTGCAAGGGACTTCGTACTTGCCCGCTCGCGTATGTCTTAGATTTCTCGACTTCGCTCGAAATGACAAGAAATCTGTGTAGCGGGCAGGTGACCCACTCCCGCTACGAAACAGAACAATATCGATATTCTCTATATATGCCCGTCACTGTTCCCAGTGATGGTTTTTATTTTCTATCAAGGAACTACAAATACAAAAGAGGATGGATGCTTACGAACTCACGAGTCCGGATAATCAATGTTCCGAATGAGACCCAGCGAATGTCAACAAGTAAGTTGCAAATCCGTATGATTTTTAAGCTATTATTTGCAGGATTCAGAAATAGTTCGCATATTTGCATCAGAAAAAAGTCCTACTCGGAAGCGAAGGCCCTGGTTCCACCAAGGCGGTTTATGTAGCTTAAGCGGGGCTTTTTTTATTGTTTATGCACGGTCCTGGTGGGCGCTGCACCTACCACCCGCCGGGTCCGGAGGAGCCGCCGGAGTAGTTGCTGAGGGAGACGTTGGAGCCGCCGGTGACGGTGCCGCCGATATTGCCCTCGCCGCCGAAATAAGTAGTGCCGCCGGAGACCGTCACACCCGACTTAAGGGTTGGCGTGGACGAGGTATAGACTACCAATTGCTGGCTGCCGCCCTGTCCTCCAGGACCACCAGGACCGCCGGGACCGCCCTGTGACGAAGCCTTCTCGGGAGTCTTGAACGCCAGTTCCAGATTGCCGCCGTTGTAGAGCGCATACCAGGAGGTAGCGTTCCAGGAAGAAGTGTATTTGCAGGTTCCGCCTGTAATGCTTGCGCCACGCTCAAGTCCGCCGACCGCCACGATTGTGCCGCCGGAGATATAGAGTGTCTTATTCTTCTCAGTATTGGCATCGATGGCCACCTCAGGAGAAGAAGCTCCGATGGCATAGACCAGACCGCCCTTTATATAACAGTTGCCGTTGGCGTCGATACCGTCATTGCCGCTGGAGTGAGCGTAGAGATAACCGCCCGTCATCGTGAAATCGCCTGCTCCCGAAAGGCTGCTAGTGTCGTCATTGTAAGAAGAATTGATAGCATCGTCGGCCGCATTGATGGTCGTATGACCGCCGGTCACGTCGATGCGCGTCTTCGACTCGATGCCCTCGCCGCCGGCACCGGTCGTAGTGACGTTGAGGACGGCATTGTCTCTGATAGTGAGCACCCCGTCAACCTTGATACCCTTCGGCGAAGATTTATAGTCGCTGTCGTAATTGTCGAGTTGGCTCGAATTCGTGACCACGGAGATCACACCGGACGAGGATGCTACCACAGCGTTGCCGGAAGTGCTGATAGTGGTGCTGCCGCCCGAAACGGTGAAATCGCCATCGACGCTGATGCCCTTACCGCCCGCGCCGGTGCTGGTGAGCAGAAGCGTGCCGGCGCTGATGGCCATATTGCCGTCGGCGCTGATGCACGAAGAAGATTTGGTCTTGGACTTGCTGCTGTCCCACAATCCGCCGCCGGAAGTGCTTGCCGTCACGGTAGTGCCGCTTGCGCGAATGTCGCCTTCGGCTTTGATGCATTTGGCCGCGTCGGCTGTAACGCTGACATTGATCGAGCCGCCCTCGAGATAGATATTGCCCGAATCCTCGTCATCGTGATCTGCGGTCTCGCCGGTCGAGCCGGTCGTCGTATCGTCGATATCGCACTGAATGCCGTCATCGCCTGTGCCGCTGATATTTATCGTGCCGCTGGTCATCTGGAAATACTGCGCGCAGTTGATGCCGTCACCGACCGCCGAGAGGATATTGATGTTGGCGTTTTTGAGCGTGAAATACTCTCCCGTCTTGATGCCGTGCTTGAGGTTGCCGACGATGTTGAGCGTGCCCTTCTGGGCAAATTCGGCGTGTCCCTTGATATAGAGGCAGCCCTTCTGCGAGCCGCTTGCCGCGTCGGTCAGCGAATTGGTGGTGCCTGTCACGACCTTGACCTTGATGCGCTTGCCGTCCTGGATATGGACTGCAGCTCCGCTGAAAACGGGGTTGACGTTGGTGAGCGTCAGCCCGTTGAGTTCGACCGTGGCTTTTGACGAGCCGGAAAGGTAAAATTCGCCGTCGCTGCTGCTGCCGCTCAGGTTGTACGTAATCTCGCTCGCCGTGCCCGCGTCGATCAGGTCGTTGGTCAGTTCGCTGCTCTGCGCGATGCTGACGTGCGCCCCGTTGACTGTGGGAGTGACGTATTGTGCGATATTGCTTGCCACCGTAACGGTTGCCGACGTACCCTTATATACTACGTTGACGCAGCCGTCAGCAATCTCGCCGCCGTCACCCGTCGTTGCGCTGGCCGTACCGAGGTTGATGCCGCCTGCACGCGAAACGGTCGCCGCGTTGGTACTGGCCTTGACCGAGACTGCGCCCGTGCTGCTGGTGAGGATGAGTGTCAGGCCGTCGCTGAATGTGACCGGCGCCACTGCGAAATAATAGACTCCAGCCGGGAATGTGCCCGATTCGTGCGTGAGCACCACCTTGTCAGAAGGCAATTGGAACGAATCTATGGTCGCGTCGGAGGCTTTTACCTCAACGCTGCCGGCCAGATGCTCACCCGCGTTGCCGCTCAGTTCGACTGATACTATGTCGCTGTCGGTGAGTTCAAATCTCACAAGTCCGGTGACCTGCTTGAACGATAGGTGCGTCGCGTCGGTTGATGATGCAACCGCGACAAGTGCCCCTTCTGCAGTCGTATGGCCTGCCGCAACTGTCTGCTCTGCGGGGATGGTCATTGTCCAGAGTCCGCCGGAGCAGGCGCTTGCCTGCGAATAGGGATATGCTGCGTAGAATGCCCCTGCTGCGGTGTTCATTTCTCCGCTGAAAACGGCCGTACTGCCGTCGATGGATGTGGAAGTGAATTCGCGAATGCCCGTTCCGTCATAGACGGCTATTTTGTCGCCGCTGCTCCAGGCGCAGGTCAGGTCGTCCTCCAGCGAGGTCTTGGTGTTAAGGCTGGAAGCTTCGGCCTCTGCCGTCAGATTCACCTTCTTGAGGGTGTCGTAGTCAGGATCCATTTCGCAGGAAGATGCGATCAGAATGGATGACATCAGCAAAAATGTGCTGCAGATTAAATTCTTATTCATAGTGGTCATTTTCGTATTTTACCAGTCGTAATCCGTTATATTGCCAAATGGCTCCAGCCCTCCGTCAGTGGTTGAGGAGGACTGGAGAAAGTCGCGCAGAGCCGCCAACTGTATGATGCCAGTTTTCGGGCTGCTGTATGTCTTTAAAGTGCCTGTAATATTGCTCATTATAGTATTTCAATAGCGATGATACCCTCTGGAGGGCAAACATCGGGCCATTTTAGGGCCTTCGCCGAACTATTTTTGCAATAATGGAAAAGCGCATTTTGTTGATAAAAAGTACCAAGAAATCTTGTCATATAGGCAATAATTGCTACCTTTGCAGGTTAATAGAACGGTGTACTACGCAATTAAGTATAAAACTAATACCTCATTGCTCCTCAATGTCCGAGATAGACGTGCCCCGAAGGGCGGTC
>CAMZIP010000132.1 GCA_947307265.1 uncultured Bacteroidales bacterium
CAGCGAAGAATGCGTTTTTACACGTTTTGAAACGGATAAAAACGGCTCCGGGGCCGACGGCAAACCCTGCCGCAACTGCCTTTGCGCGATAGAAATGGCGCATAATGCCGGCCGCTGCAGATTTGTCAAGCCAATTTCCTGCCGGCTGTATCCTATCCGTGTAACACGTTTCAAAGACGGCTCTCGCGCACTCAACCTGCACCGCTGGGACATCTGTGCCCCGGCATTTGCAAAAGGCAAGCGCGAAGGCATCCGCGTTTGGCAGTTCCTTCGCGCTCCGCTAATCGACGCTTTCGGTGAAGAATTCTACCGCGCATTACAAGCCGCAGCAGAACATTTCAACGGCTGAAATTAAGCCTTGTCTTCGTTTTCAGTATTCTGGGAAACATCCGTGCCGTTTTCAATCTCGGGTGCAGATGTCTCAGTTTCTACAACCTCCTCTTCACGGCTCAGGCGGTATGCGATAAAGCGCACTATGCGATCCACATCTTTTCGGTAACCCTCGAACACAATCGGATCCTCGTGGATATCGATCGTAACGCGGTCCTCGTACATACGCGTAAAACGCAGCGAAGCCTTTTCCAGACGGTAGGTTACCTTCTCGGGCGTCTCGGTCTCAATCCTGTAGCCGGCTTCCTCCATAATGCCGTTGATGGTCTTGCGGTCGCGGCTGTAAGGGCCGCCGAGCGTAAGTTTGCGGCGGACGAAACTGATGGCGGGATAGACAGCTGCTACCAGTACGAAGAACAGGCCCATCTTGGGATAAGCGCCCGGCTGGAACAGTTCCGTGATGGGAATTCCCTGCCTGCGGTACATCAGAAGCCACAGAACGAAGACAATAACTCCGAAAAGGAGGATAAAGTAGAAGAGATACTTTACGGCACGAACTATGTATTTCATAATTTTTGAAGCCTTAATGTGTTTGGCAAGGCAAATTTAACTAATTTTGTGAGTCTTCAAAAATTGAATTTTTATGGCAGAAGAATTGGATCAGGAGATGCTCGAATTCGAGCAGAGATACGGTAAGAAAGGCTCTCGTCGCAGCGACGATGACAATAAAGGACAGAATTCCGACGGCAACGGCAAGATACTGGTAATCGTGCTTGCGGCAGTCGCAGCCATACTGGCAGTCGTGCTGGTGGTAATGATTATCGGCAAGAACCGTCTCGTCAGCGACCTTAACGCCGAGAAGGCGGATCTTACCAGCGAACTGGTCGCCCTCCAGAGCGATTACGAGGAGATAAGCACGACCAACGCAGCCATCAACGATTCGCTTGCAGTCGAAAAGGAGAAGGTCGGACAGCTCATCGAACGCCTCCAGAAGACCGAAGCGACCAATCGCGCAAAGATTCGTCAGTATGAAAAGGAACTCGGTACGCTGCGTTCCATTATGAAGGGTTATATCGCCCAGATAGATTCGCTCAACACGCTCAATATCGCGCTTCGCAAGGAGGCTTCGGCAGCCCGCAAGGATGCCGAGCGCAGCCGCCAGCAGTATGACGAACTCAAGACCACGACCGAGCAGTATGCGGAAAAGGCATCCGCAGGTGCAGTCGTCAAGGGTCGCGGAGTTTCGCTCATTGCGGAGAACAAATCCCAGAAGACAACCGACCGCAGCAGCCGCGTGGTTCGCCTCAAGACCTGTCTGAGCCTGATCGAGAACACCATCGCAGAGCGCGGCCCGCGCTACGTTTATATTCGTGTTTTCGACCCGGACGGCAACCAGATTATGAGTTCGTCAGTTGACCAGCGCCGCGAATTTACGTGCGGCGGCGAGTCGCTCGTCAGTTCCGCCTGCCGCCAGGTTGACTACCAGGGCGAAGAGGTGGAAGTCTGCATCTATCTCAATACCGACGAAACATTTGTCAAGGGCGTTTACACCGTAAATGCTTATACCACCGAGACAAAGCTCGGTACTGCCGACATTCTGCTGCGCTGATGGCAGGCCTCTACGTCCATATCCCGTTTTGCTCCTCGTTCTGTCTCTATTGCGACTTCTATTCGGAGCTGGCAGCGGGTAAGATGGACGGCTGGATTGAAGCCCTTTCCCTCGAGATTTCCCGGAGGAAAGGGTTTCTGCATACAGCCCCTTCTACACTATATCTTGGAGGTGGAACCCCTTCGCTGCTGAGCGCCACTCAGTTGCACCGGCTGATGGGCACTCTTCGCGATGCATTCGGACTGGATGCATTGGAAGAGGCTACGATAGAGGTCAATCCGGATGATGTTACCGCCGAAAAAGCCGCTTTGTGGCGAGAGGCCGGATTTGACCGCGTCAGTATGGGAGTCCAGGCATTCGATGATGCCCGCCTGCGCTGGATGCGGCGCCGCCATACGTCGGAAGAGGCAAGAAATGCGTTCCAGATCCTTAGAGCGGCCGGATTTGACAATATCTCGCTGGATCTGATATTCGGTTATGCAATGCTGGACGGCGAATCGTGGTCGCACGACATCGATGAGGTCCTGACACTCGCGCCGGAGCATATTTCCTGCTACCAGATGAGCATCGAACCCGGAAGTGCGCTGGGTGAATTGGCCGCCGCCGGCCGATATGCGGAGCCTCAGCAGGAGGTCTGCGCCGAAGAGTATCTTATGCTTCAGCAGAGGCTTGGGCAGGCTGGTTATCAGCAGTACGAGATATCCAATTTTGCCCGCGAGGGCTTCAGGGCGCGTCATAACAGCGCATACTGGCGGCGCGAACCATATCTCGGCCTCGGCCCAGGGGCGCACAGTTTCGACGGCAGCCGCCGCTTCTGGAATGACTCCGACCTGGATGGTTATATAGCGGCACTGAAGGCCGGAAATGATGCCCCCGGCAGCAGCGAAACGCTCTCTGCGACAGATGTTTTCAATGAGCAGTTAATGCTCGGTCTTCGCACGCTCGCGGGACTTGATACCGCGCTTCTGGACGCCGGCCTCCTGATCAAAGCACGTCCGGCAATCGAGCAGGCGGCATCCCGAGGAGACCTGATTGTCGAGGGCACGTGCATCCGCATCCCTGCAGAGCGGCTTTTCGTCTCCGACGCCATCGTTTCGGCGCTGTTTCAGTAAAATTTGCTAATCAACGAGGCTTTTACTAAATTTGTCTGATTAACAATCAGCAAACGATGAAATACAACCGTATATTGCTCAAACTCAGCGGCGAAACCATCGGCGGAACTGATGGCCGCGGCATTGACGAGAATGTGCTTGCGCGTTTTGCAGGCGAGATTGCGGACGTTGTCCGCGCAGGCGTTCAGGTAGCCGTCGTCATCGGCGGTGGCAACATTTTCCGCGGTTTGCAGGGCGTGGGCAAGGGTTTCGACCGGGTGCAGGGCGACCAGATGGGAATGCTCGCAACGGTCATCAACAGCAAGGCGCTGTCAGTTTTCCTGCGTGAGCAGGGCGTCAAGGCCGAAGTGTTTACGGCAACGCCGATGCGCCCGATGGCAAAGTATTATATGCGCGACGAAGTGCTCGAGGCGATGAAGTGCGGATGCGTGGCGCTGCTTTCCGGCGGTACCGGCAATCCTTTTTTTACCACCGACAGCGGTGCTGCACTGA
>CAMZIP010000133.1 GCA_947307265.1 uncultured Bacteroidales bacterium
ATACGCAGTCGAGGAACGCCGCGTGGACCAGAACGACCTCAATATCGCAGCACACCTGTACAAGCGTTTCAATAACTGCTTTATGCTGCGCGCCGGCGTTTTCGGCCGCTATGACAAGGCCCGCAACTACAAGAAGATGAATGACCTTCTCGGCGGCGAATATTTCCTCAATATGGACCAGTTTGCAGAGCGCGATCACGCCGCTTCGGAGGCTATGGCGCAGAACGACCTGGATTACTATATGGCTCACGGAGAATCCCAGAAGATCAAGAAGGGCGATATTTACGGCTACAACTACAACGCCGTGGTGCGTTATACCTTCATCTGGTTCGACAATTATTTCGATTTCGGCCGCTTCAAACTGAACATCGGTCTGTCGCAGGGTTACAACTCGCTCTGGCGCGAGGGCCTCTACCGCAAGGGCCTCTTCGCAGGCCTGGACGACAACGGCCAGGAGATTGTCTATAACGGCGAAGTCCTGACTCACTATGATGTACAGGGCAATCCGATTACTTCAAAGGGTATGTCTGAGATTCAGCACTTCTACACCTTTGCATTCAAGACCAATGCTTCTTATGTAATAGGTAAAAATCACCGCATTTCGCTCAACGCAGGTTATTTCTCGGATGCGCCGACTTTCAACCAGGCATTTATTTCGGCCCGCACGCGCAACACGATCAACCCTAACCTGACGAATACGCGCACCCTCTCGTCCGATATTACCTATCAGTATAACGGCAACGGTATCAACGCCCGCGTTACAGCTTTCCATACCCAGATTCTGGACAAGTGCGATGTGACCAGCTTCTACGATGACTCGCAGAAGTCTTACACCAACTTTGCAATGAGTAATATTTCTCAGCGTCACATCGGCGTGGAGGCAGGTGTCCGCGTTCCGCTGCCGGTCCAGGGCCTGACAGCTTCGGCAGTCCTGAATTATGGCGACTACGTATATAACTCCACTCCGATGGTGACGCAGACCATCGACAACAGCGCCGAGCTGGTAATCGACAACCAGCCCGTGAAGTACTGGCAGTCGCATCCCATCTACAAGCAGGAGAAGATGGATGACGGTTCGATCTACTATCCGGTCGATAGTGACGGCAATTATATCGTCGAGAAGACCGTCCAGCACTATGTGGAGGGTACTCCCCAGATTGCTGCCGCCCTCGCTCTCAACTACCGCACCAATTCGTACTGGTTCTTCGAGATCAACGCACAGTATTTCGACAAGTCATATCTGGATATGAACCCGCTCTACCGCACGGAAATGGCCTGCGCCGGTCCGGACGGCATCATCACCCCGCAGGAAATTACCTATATGGCTTCGCAGATCCGTCTGCCGTCCCAGTTCCTGCTCAATGCGAGCGTCGGTAAATCCTGGTACATCAGGCGTACTTACAACGTCGGTTTTTCCCTGGAACTCAAGAACATCCTCAACAACACCGACGTTATCACCGGCGGTTATGAGCAGACTCGTCTTATCACGAGCGACAATTACGACCGCTACTACAAGTTTGATCCGAAGTTCTTCTATATGAGCGGTTTCAATTATATGTTGAACATTTATTTCAGATTCTAAGGCTATGAAAAAGATTTTACTTATCGCATCAGCCCTGTTTCTGCTGGGCGCCTGCCAGTCCATCAAGGATGAATTCACGCCTGTTTTCACGTTCAAGTATCCCGAACCCCCGGCTGAAGAGGGCGAGATTCTCGTTCCCAATATGACCATCGCCGAGGTTGCAGGACTCTATAAGACCGGTCCCGTCGATATCCGCAGGAATCTGATTATCGAAGGTGTCGTCACGACTACCGACCAGCCGGGCAACTTCTACAAGACGCTCTATATCCAGGATTATACCGGCGGTATCGAGCTCAAGATGGGCCGCAACGGTCTGTACAACGATTATCCTCTCGGACAGCATCTCTATGTGAAGCTCAACGGTCTTACCATCGGTATGTATGGCAAGAACAACAGCGGCAACGGTATGATCGGCATCGGCTTTACCGATCCGACCGGAGACTACGAGACTGCTTTCCTGGAGAATAAGCTTCTGATTGACCGTCACGTCATCAAGGTTAAGGGTGCCACCGTTACGCCTCCCGAGCCGGAGGTCATCACCGACGAGAAGGATCTTCCGTATAAGAATTCCACTCAGAAGTCGAATCATTTCCTCGGCAAGTTCGTTACCCTGAAGGGTCTTAAGTATGCCAACGAGGCATTCGTGCTGCTGTATCTGAATTCGAAGCAGGATACGAAGTCCTATACGAACCGCGTTTTCCTCTCCCCTTCCAATGTCCCCGGAGATCCTACTGCCGGCATTACGACCTGGGCTATGTCCAAGGATAAGATGACCGAGTATCTGACCTCCGGTCGCTGGGATGCTTTCCGCATCGGCAGCGGCAACAATTATACGGGCAAGACGCTCGGCGATTATAAAGAAGACGGTACTTATCCGGGAGTCGAGAAGGCTGCTTATTCGGTTAGCCAGTACTTTATGATGGGCAATACTCCTGTTCAGCTGCGTACGAGCGGCTATAGCAAGTTCTCAGATCTCGAGATTCCCAAGGAAGTGCTGAATGGTACCGCTACGGTGGATATGACCGGTATCCTGACTCTCTACCAGGGCAACCTGCAGTTCACCATCAATGATATCAAAGATATCTTGGTGAATTATTAGAGCGCGCCTCGAAACAGTAAAAGAAAGGTGGCCCCGAAGGGTCACCTTTCTTTTATCTCAGCTCCACCAGGCTACGCACAGCCGGCTAGGGCTACGCTTCGCCCTTGAAGCCCATCGGGGGCGTGAAGGGAGCGGCGCCGTTGTCGCGGAGGCGGATTTCACCGAACTGGCTCTCGTAGCGCTGGACATTATCCATAAGAGCCTTGAGGAGACGCTTCGTATGCTCGGGAGTCATAATGACACGCGTGCCGACACTCGGCTTTGCCATACCGGGAAGCATCTGAACGAAGTCCAGTGTGAACTCTGTCGGCGAGTGTGAAATAATCGCCAGGTTGGAATAGATGCCGCGCGCAACTTCGGGGCGCAGTTCGATATCGATTTTCTTCTCTTCTGCCATAATAGTCGATTATTTAGCGAATGCGACGGCACGGGTCTCACGGATGACCGTGATCTTAATCTGGCCCGGATAGACCATCTCATCCTGGATTTTCTTTGCAATCTCGGTCGAAAGTTCTTCGCACTGCTTATCGGTAACGTCTTCTGCACCGACGATGACGCGAAGTTCGCGGCCAGCCTGGATAGCATAAGTCTTGGTAACACCCGGATACGAGAGTGCGATCTCTTCCATATCCTTGAGGCGCTTGAGGTAAGACTCGATGACCTCGCGGCGGGCGCCCGGACGTGCACCGGAAATGGCGTCGCTTACAAGCACCAGCGGAGCGATGAGCGAAGTCATCTCGACCTCCTCGTGGTGAGCGCCGATGGCGTTGCAGACCTCCGGCTTCTCCTTGTACTTCTCAGCCAGTTTCATACCCAGAAGAGC
>CAMZIP010000134.1 GCA_947307265.1 uncultured Bacteroidales bacterium
TATAGTTTGTTATTAACTCAACCGTGAAAGTTGCATTTCACGCTTGAATCCAGGCGGGGGTAGCACTCTTAGCTATTGGGTGAAATTCAGGTAGTTAAATGCCAAGCCGATCAGGGGACAACCCAAAGGTTCGCCAAAGTGACAACCTAAATGAAAGGCCGGACAAAATATGCGGCAGGGCGATGTGCCCTGTAGAGCATTCTGAGGCCGGTCAGCCTGCCGCATCGCCCGTTTTTAGCCTGTGCGGCAGATCAACCTGCCTTAGAATAATGTCTAAGGCAGATAGTCCTGCCGCATATTGACAGCCGACCGATTGATTCGCCTGGAGAGAGCGGAGCATCGGAAAAGCAGTTTCTTTCGGCGGGCTTGTCCACCCCCGGACAAGGGCAGGGGGAGGGGCCCGTGCCAGACGAGTTCCTGCGCAGCAGGGACGAAGGCTGGTATGGATGAAGGAGAAGCGCCGTCGGGCGCTAGCGGAGGTGACGAAGCGTTAGCTCGTGTAATAGTGTCACCGTAGCGGCGGGGTTTGGGGCAGAGCCCCAGTATAAACCGAGTTCCGCAGAAAGAAAGCTGCTTTCCGTGCGGAGCAAATAAGCCGGCGGGTCCGGCCAGGACCTCAAGGCCGGTAAGGCGCGAAAACAAGATGCCCGATTAAGTCGGGTACGACTGGAGTGGGGGAAAAAGCCTGAATTGCAGGATTATTTGTATATTTGTATTCTTAAACAATGACAGAAGCACTATGACGGAAGAGATTATCGGCAAGACGGTTGTGATCAACAAGCCCTCCTATGCCATTTATGGTACATTCAGCGACCTGAGCAACATAACTGCCAACATACCGGAAGAGCACCGCTCCAAGGTCACGGCAGACAAAGATACCATCGCCGTCAACGTGCAGAACCTGTCGCTCGGCGCAAGAATCAACAACCGCATCCCGTTCTCCCGCGTAGATATGGAACAATACGGCCAGGCACCGTTCCCTTTCCTCATCTCGCTCGTGATGGATCCCGTTGCGGACGACAAGACCTACTTCCACATTGAAATGCGCGCTGAACTCAACGCAATGATGCGAATGCTGCTCGGCCGTCGTCTGCGCGAAGGCGTCGATAAGATGACAGATATGATTGCCGCAGCCGCTTCGGGCAACATCACGCCCGAAATGGAAGAGCAGATGAAAAATGCTTCCTTCTGAATTTGAACGGCTTCTGCGTGAGGCAGTAGGCGAATCAGATGCCCGGACGGTTATTGACCATCTGGACGACGAGCCTATGCTCTCCGTCCGTGTCAACCCTTCCAAAATGGATGTCTCCGCACTGCGGGAACATTTCGGCCATCTGGCCGGGGATGCAGTCGAATGGGAACCGGACGCATTCTATCTGAAAGAAAGGCCCTCATTCACGACGGATCCGCTGTTCCAGGCCGGAGCTTATTATGTCCAGGAGGCCTCATCGATGTACGTTGGCGCCCTGGCGAGAAAAGTATTTGCCTCAAAGGGTACAAGTGAAGGCCTGCGCGTACTGGATTTATGCGCCGCACCGGGCGGCAAAACCACGCATCTGCTTTCGCTGCTCGACGGTCGCAGCCTGCTCGTGACCAACGAAGTCATCCGGCAGCGTGCTACCATCCTCGCGGAAAACGTCGCGAAGTGGGGCAGCGCCGCGGTCGTAGTGACCAGCCAGGACCCTTCGGCATTCGCTGCGCTCGAATCTGAATTCGACCTGATCGTCATAGATGCCCCGTGTTCCGGCGAGGGAATGTTCCGCAAGGACGAGGAAGCCCTGCGCCAGTGGTCTCCGGACAAGGTTACGCTCTGCACTCGCAGGCAGCGCCGAATCCTCTCCGATATCTGGGGCAGCCTCCGTCCCGGAGGATACGCAATCTACTCGACCTGCACGTTCAACCGTCTCGAGAATGAGGAAAATGCCCGTTTCGCGGCAGAATCGCTCGGGGCTGAATTGCTCGAAGAGCGCCGTTTCCTGCCCGGCAGGGACCTTGGAGAAGGATTCTACTGCGCTCTGCTCCGCAAAAATGAAAACGATTCCTCCCGTCCGCAAAGGGCAGAACGAGGCAGGGAAAAAGCCGCTGCGGCAGAATTGTCGAAATCTGCGTCCCAGATAGGGGCGCTTCTGCGCGACGGTTACTCCCTGAGTGTCCGCGGCGATTTGGTAAAAGCCTTCCCGACAGAACTTTCCGCCGCCATCAAACGCATCAGCAGCCAGGCACACGTCATCAGTTCGGGTGTTGCGGTCGCCACGATAAAAGGCTCCGCATTCATACCTGAGGCAGATCTCGCCCTGTCGCCGGCACTCCGTCCGGACGCATTCCCGCGTTGCGAACTGACTCTCGAAGAAGCATTGAAATATCTGCGCCGCGAACCGATAATTCTCCAGGACGAACCAATGGGCTATATCCTTCTGACATATAAGGGGATGCCCCTCGGATTCGTCAAGAATCTGGGCCGCCGCACCAACAGCCTCCTGCCTCTATCCCGCAGAATTCTGACAATGTGAGGCATTTTTTACTATCTTTGTGCTTTAAGCAGCCATAGATGTTAACCGTCTATTTCGAGAACCGAGCTATTTTTTTTGCTGCTGCCGCGGAGATTCCGTCAGGCGTCGGTCAGGATTATATAGTCAGCGGCGAAGACAGTCAGTTGCTCAGCGCACTCCCTTTCATTTTTGTACAGCAACCGGATATCGAATGTCTCTACGTATCTACGGATGACGCAGAAGCCGCGTTCGCTACCTTTTCATCAAATCTCAACATTATCGATGCCGCAGGCGGCCTGGTCCGTGACGACGAGGGCCGGTATCTGCTGATTCACCGTCGCGGTGTATGGGATCTCCCTAAGGGCAAGCTGGAAAAAGGCGAGTCTCTCGTCGAATGCGCTGTCCGCGAGGTCGCCGAAGAGACCGGAGTCGAGCCGCTGGAGGCCGGAGAACTGATTTGCGTTACGCATCACACCTACATTCTCGACGACAAACTCACTCTCAAGAACTCATACTGGTATGCGATGATCCATCACGGCGATGTGCAGCCCGTGCCTCAGACGGAAGAGGAGATTGCGGATGCCGTCTGGATGTCGCCGGCAGAAGTCGCCGAGGCCTGCAGTACCAGTTACAACTCCATCCGCGAAGTTCTCCATACAGCCGGACTGTAACACAAAAGGGCCCGAATTTTTCAACCCGGACCCAGATAACCTAAACTTTAACTTAAACTATGAAAAACTACATCAGTTTAAGTATCAATAGCCGTGCCAAATATTAATCGCGGACCACGCGAAGCCGCGCAAATTTGAGCAGGAGAGTTTTTTCGCCGAACTTGTCGAACTGCACGCGGGCTTTCAGGTTGGCTCCCTCATCCTCGAACTTCAGCAACGTGCCGAAACCGAAGCGGTCGTGCTCGATTCTCTGGCCTTCCTTCAACTCCGATACCGGGTCAGGCCGGAAATCGGG
>CAMZIP010000135.1 GCA_947307265.1 uncultured Bacteroidales bacterium
AAATGCTTATCACAGGATATAAAGAAGATTCTATTTCTTAGAAGTATATTTATCTGTTTTTCTTCTTTTTCTGGCCGTGGCGCTCCTGCCCGCAAAGGCGCAGAGTCCGACATTCATAGATGCACTGCGCGCGTCCCAGGAAGGCCGTGCTGCGGAGGCCGTCAGTCTTTTCGAAAAGGAGTTGGAGCAGTCGCCCGAAAATGATGCAGCATATATGTATCTCGCCGTCAACCTGATGGCTCTTGACAATCCAGATTATGACAGGATTGAGTCGTTGCTGCATCGCGCCGTGGAGCTTTCGCCGGACAACTACTGGTACACTTATACGCTGGCCAATTTCTATGCGTTCAAGGACGAACCGGAGATGTGCGCCAAACTCTATGAGGAGCTGCTCGGCAAGAATCCCGGCAAGCGCGCCCTCTATTTCGACCTGGCCAACACCTATATGGTACTGGGCGACCTGGACAAGGCTCTTGAGGCTATGGACCGCATTGAGGACCGCATAGGCAAGAACGAGTTAATCTGCCTGACCAAGATGGACCTGCTCATCCGCAAGCATAACGGCGACCGTACGGAGGCCTACAAGATGCTGGAGGAGTATTACAAGGACGTTCAGACGCCGCGTCTGGCCACTATGCTCGGCGACTATTGCCAGGAAAATTATCTGGACCAGAAGGCTATCGACTATTATTCACAGGCCATCGCGATGGATTCGGATTATCAGCTGGCTTATTACGGCCGCGCCAATACCTACCGCGAACTGCGCCAGTACGAGCCGTATTTCAGCGACCTCATCCACTTTATGGCCGACGGCAATCTGGACCCCAAGCCGAAGGCAGAGTATCTGGCTTATATTTCTGACAATCCGCAGTTTATGACCGCGTTCCGGCCGGAAATGGATTCGCTGGCAATCGCGCTGCTCCAGGCGCATCCCGGCGATACGACCATTCACACGGGAGTAGGTATCTATTATCACCGCACTGAGCGGCCCTATCTTGCCATCGAACTGATGCGGCAGAATACCGTCAATTATCCGGACAGCTATACGCTCGGATTCGAGTATCTGCTGCTCCTCTATTATAATAACGCATACGATGCGGCGATCGATGAGGCTACGCGGCTGTTCCGGGCGTTCCCCGAGAATACCGATCCTCTGCTGGTGCGGGCCAACATTTTCGCGCGAAAGGGCGAAAATCGCTCGGCAATCGAGGATTACGAGTTGATTGCTTCGCGTGCGCCGAAGGACAGTGCGACCATTATGTCGGTCTATCCGTCTATGGGCGACCTGTATCATCAGGAGGGGCAGACCAAAAAGGCATACAAGTGCTACGAGAAGGTGCTGAAAATCGATCCGGACCATACGCTGACGCTCAATAACTATGCGTATTTCCTTTCGCTCGAAGGCAAGAACCTCCGCAAAGCGAAGGAGATGAGTCGCAAGACCATTCTGGCGGAGCCTGACAACCCCACTTACCTCGATACCTACGCGTGGATCCTGCACCTGATGGGCGACGATCCCGAAGCAAAACTGCATTTCAAGCACGCTATGTTGTACGGAGGCAAGGAAAATGCGGTGATTCTCGACCATTATGCCGATGTGCTTTACGCCCTCGGCGAATATGATCTCGCGTTCATCTACTGGGAGCAGGCGGCAGCGCTCGACAATACTCTCGGCATCGAAGAGAAAATCAAAAACCGCAAGGCGGAACGAAAGTAGATGCGGCGGTTCCTCATAGCTTTTATCATAGTGGGTCAGGCATTTACGCTTGGCGCACAGGATGTTTCGAAGCAACAGGAACGTAAACGCAAGATTGAGGAAGAGATATCATTTATCGACGGGCAGCTGAAGCAGATCAGCGGCAAGCAGAAGGCCAACCAGAAGTCGCTGGTGCTGATACAGAGCAAGGTGGCATCGCGCAAGAGCCTGATTCGCTCGCTGGACGAAGAGATCGCACAGAAAGACCGCGAAATCCGAACCTGCCAGGCCGAACTGGACAGCCTGCAGGCAAGCATAGATACGCTGCAGAACTATTTCACGAGGCTGATTTACCGTACATACAAGAACCGAAGCAACAAGGTCTGGTTTATGTACGTGCTGGCGAGCGAGGATATCGGTCAGGGCTGGCGGAGGCTTTCGTACCTGAAAGGTCTTTCGGAGCGTGTCAACAGCCAGGCTGCGGCCATCATAGAGCGCCGTGAGGAGGCGGAGATTCTCAAGGAACGGCTCGTTCGCGAACGGGACGAGGCCAAGCAGCTGAAGGCTTCCCGCGAAGGCGAATACCGCAAGTTGGTGGCGGAGGAGAAGGAATCCAAAAAGTTCGCCAAGGAACTCGAGAAGAGCAAGTCCTCATACAAGAAGGAACTGGAAAAGAAGCGCCGCGAGGTGAATGCTCTCAACAAGGAGATCGAGCGGCTGGTGCGTGAGGCTCAGAAGGCAGCTGCAAAGCAGAATAAGAACAAGAGCAAGGGCCGCCAGGCTCCGGATGCCGATCCGGTGCTTTCGGGCGAGTTTGCACGCAACAAGGGCCGCCTGCCGTGGCCCGTCCGCCCCGGCGTGATAACCGAATCCTACGGCGTGCACTACCATCCCGTTTACAAGAATCTCAAACTTCCCGACAACAACGGCGTCACCATTTCCACGTCGCTGCGAAATGAAGTCAAATGCGTGTTTGACGGAGTCGTAAGCCAGATAATCGTGATGCCCGGCTATCATTATTGCGTGCTGGTCCAGCACGGCGAATATTACACTTTCTACTGCAAGCTGGGACAGGTAAAGGTCCATAACGGAGATAAGGTCAGCGCCGGCAGTTCGCTTGGTACATTGGAAGTTGAGGACGGAAGTTCGTCGCTGCATTTCCAGATATGGAAGGGCACCCAGAAACAGAATCCCGAAAACTGGCTTGCAAGATAGTAGAAGCCGTTTTTTGATGAAAAATCTAAAGAAAAGCGTCAGATTTGGTGATAATCTGGCGTTAATTTATTTATCTTTGGTTGTATTAATTAAAAATCAAACGTTTAACTATAACAAAAGAACTATTCTATGCGTAAAATCCTTTTTCTGACAGCAATTATGCTGTTGACAGTTTCTTCGGCTTTCGCGCAGAAGAACGTTAAGTACAATCAGTACGGCGTGGCCGTACAATCCGATGTGCTCGACGTCGAGTCACAGGACGGATTCCTGGTCATCGAGTCGCCCAAGAGCGACTATAAGATCTGGTTCGACAACCGTATTCAGGTTGATGCCGGCGGTTTTTTCGGCGCACCTGATTTTGCCGATGCAATCGGCAGCGGCGTAAGCATCCGCCGAGCACGTTTCGCCATCAAGGCGCAGGTTGACAAGAACTGGTACGGTGAGTTCGAT
>CAMZIP010000136.1 GCA_947307265.1 uncultured Bacteroidales bacterium
CCGGCGGTATTCCGAAACTTGCAACTTATTTCGGATTCGACAAGGCCAACATCAGGTACAGCCGCACTTTCCTAAGCGACGATTCCTGGCGTGATGTCATCAAAAACGAGATTGCCAGCGGCCATCCGGTTCTGATGTCGGCAAGCAACCCGAGCGGTACAGGCCACAGTTTCATAGCTGACGGTTACGATTCCCAGGGCCGCCTGCTGATCAACTGGGGCTGGAACGGAAACAGCAACGGTTACTATTACGTAGGTGCATTCTACGGTTCATACAATTCCGGTAACGTCGCCTTTGTAGGCGTCCGTCCCGACGAAGGCGGTGATTATGTCGCCAATTTCGCTCTTTATCACACTACTTCAAGTGGTACGGAATACCGCGGCGTTACATATACCAACGGTACCGTGAGTCCCGGTAAGGAGTTCAGCATCCGTTTCGGTGCGCTCTACAATTACGGATTCCGCTCGGAGTCTGTAGAGGTCAACTTCGGACACTTCGACCGCAACGGCAATATGAAGTGCCTGCTCAGGGAGAACAACCTTTCCGCTTCTCTCTCCTCTTCGTCCTATTCCTGGTGGAGCAGCGTGACGCTCAAGGTCCCTGACAGCGTCACCATCGAGGATGGCGATTATATGGAACCTCTCTACCGTGTCAGCGGCGCTACCAAGTGGCAGCGTTTCCTCAATGCTGATAATCCCGACGATCAGGTCGAGTGTCAGATGCCGATGGATATCCACCGCTTCTCCAAGGCTACGTTCCACGCAGGGCTCAAGAAATTCAACCTTCATACCTTCACCGGCACCAAGTATTCCCTTGTCAGGGTATCGGATGGCGAGCAGGTCCGCAAGGGCACCATCTCCTCGCTCAGCGCGACATTCGATATGAATTCGTACGAGCCGGGTAAATACGTTCTTACGCTTAACCACGGCGAGCAAACAATGTCAATCGAACTTGTACGATGAAAACGTTTCACAACATAATCAGACCCCTCGTCTGCCTCGCAGCCATTGCCACGGGCTTTGCCTGCGAACGGATGGAAGAGCAGCCCATAACGGGGCCGGCAGGTACTTCCGAGAAGGCCCCCGGCGTAGCTATTACCATCGATTGCGCTGACGCATCCAAGACCGCCCTTGACGGTATGCAGCCGGTATGGAAAGCCGGTGACGGCATCTGGATTTCGGACGGCGACGACGCTTATTACGGTGAAGTGCCCGCCGAATATGACGGTATGACGCGCGCTACCATCACCGTCCAGGGCATCCACCCCGACTCTACGCTGTACGCCCTCTATCCCTGGCAGGACAGCGCCTATGTATCGAAGAACATTCTTTATGCATCGGTGCCCGTAGTCCAGGACGGCAATTTCAAGAATACCTATATGGCAGTTGGAAAGAGCGAGCCCGGAAGCAAGAACATTTCGTTCAACAATTCCACCGCAATGCTGCATTTCGAGCTGAACAGCGAGGCAATCAGCCTTGTTCAGTTGCATAACCCCAATGCCAACATTACCGGTAATTTCAAGATTACTCCCGAAACCGGCGAGAAGTACGGCAACGCTTCCGGCTTCAGGAAAGTGCTTGTCAATACCAAGGGCAGCGGTGTCGAATACAACATTTCCGTGATGGCGTGCACGCTGCCTAAGGGCGCTCCCTTCACGTTCATTACTGCTGACGGCCGAATGGGTACGATCCGCACCTCGGTGGCCAATTCTCTTGTGAACGGCACTTACTATGATCTCGGCGTGCTCGATGACCGCATCAACTGGGATCCTATGCCTGCAATCGATCTGGGTGCAGAGGAGACTGCCAACTGCTACATCGTCGACGGCCCCGGAAGTTATCGCTTCCCTGCGGTAAAAGGCAACAGCCGCAAGGCGCTGGATGATGTCGCATTTGCAGACGTAGTCTGGGAAACGGTCAATACCACCTCGGCTCCCAAGAAATATTCCCTGGCATCCGAAGTCGCTTACAGCAAGGGCTATGTGTATTTCCGCATTCCGGATTCGGCTCCCAGCGGCAACATCCTGCTTTCTGCCTGCGATATCAACGGCCAGATCTTGTGGAGCTGGCATATCTGGTACATCAAGGGCGGCGTTGCTGACCAGACCTGGCCGAGCGGCGCTGTGATGATGGACCGCAACCTCGGTGCGCTCTCTGCAGCCAATACCTCCGCCCTCTCCAACGGTCTGTTCTACCAGTATGGCCGCAAGGATCCGTTTACGGCTCCCGCCAAGCGTACCTCTACGAATCTGATGGCGGTTAGCGGTACAGCCATCAAGAACGAGGCATCCAATGACGAGAGGGGTACTGACGAATATGCAACTACCCACCCGACTTCATTTATCTATCGCAGTTCGGGTGACTGGCTCGCAGAGGAAGACCTTACCCGCTGGTCCGCTTCGGCCAAGACGGTTCACGATCCCTGCCCTCCCGGATACCACGTTCCTTACGAATCCGTACTCAGCGGCATCACGGCAGACAATACTACGGTAGATGATACCAACAAGGGCCGTATTCTCCAGCACAAGAGTCAGACGATTTGGTTCCCCTTCACCGGCTATCGCGCTTCAGGTGACGGCACCATCAGTTCCTCCGGCTCTAAACATTACTGCTTCTACGACCAGACCACTTCCACAGACAATTTGTGTTCGTGGTATGGTGACGCGAATACTTTCGGCGTCAATTCTAAAACCAGCCCTCACGCAAGCGGCTTCTCCATCCGCTGCCAGAAGTATGTTTCTTCCGGCGTTACGAGCGTGTTGAAACTGTATGCCAATATCACCGACACGTCTTACGGCTATCCTTTCCCGACCTTTACCGGCGAGGCATTCGGCAGCCGTTCGATGAACTGGAGCGACGGCACTACAGATCCCCTTCCTTTGACCTCTACGGATTGGCATTATTACAAGTCGAACGGCGAGTACATTATGATTATGACCTGCACGGAAATCACCACTGCAAAGGTGAGTCTGGCAGATATTGTCAGGATTGATTTTACAGAATTTTAAACTTTTGTGACCGTGAAGACACTTTATCGAAATGATTATATCGCTCCCGTCTGCGAGACGGTCGAGTTGAGTCTGCGAAGCCTTCTGGCGCAGAGTGGCCCTACTACGCCGAGCGGCGATCTGCCCGGAGTCGTACCCGGTGATTTTAATTTTTAAAACCATTTATTCTATTGCAATATGAAGAAATTTTTACTCATTGCCGCTGCCGCACTCGTATGCGTTAATGCAGTTGCAGAACAGCCCGCTGAAAAGAAGAAGGCTGACGAGGGTTTCGTCTTTACCACGGTAAAGGCCAACCCCATTACCTCCGTCAAGAACCAAAGCCGC
>CAMZIP010000137.1 GCA_947307265.1 uncultured Bacteroidales bacterium
ACTGTATGGTCTCCATCGCCAAGTTCTACCTCGGCTTCACCGTCGACGAGTCCTGCGGTAAGTGCACCCCGTGCCGCGTCGGCAACAAGCGCCTCCTCGAGATTCTTACCAAGATCACCGAGGGCAAGGGCACGATGCAGGATCTGGACGACCTCCGCAACCTCGCAACCGTCATCAAGGACACCGCGCTCTGCGGTCTGGGACAGACTTCCCCGAACCCGGTGCTTTCGACGATGTCCAACTTCTGGGACGAGTACGTGGAGCACGTCACCGAGAAGAAGTGCCGTGCAGGTCAGTGCAAGGCTCTCAAGCAGTACATCATCGACCCGGCACTCTGCAAGGGTTGTACGGCTTGCGCGCGTGCTTGCCCTGTCAGCGCAATTTCCGGTACGGTCAAGAATCCTCACGTGATCGACCAGAGCAAGTGTATCAAGTGCGGTACCTGCTATGAAAAGTGTAAATTCGGTGCCATCAGCATTAAATAAGGGAGGATCGAACAATGGCAAATATCAAACTTACAATCGATAACAAAGTTGTTGAAGTACCTCAGGGTACCACTATTCTCAAGGCTGCACGCCAGATGGGAATAGAGATTCCGACCTTGTGTAATTTCGAACTTGAAGGCCTCGCACTCAAGAATCATCCCGGCGGATGCCGCGTATGTATGGTTGAGGTAGCAGGACGCCGCAACCTGGCTCCTGCCTGCGTCACCGAGTGTATGCCTGATATGGTCGTCAAGACCAATTCGCTGCGCGCTATCAACGCACGCCGCACGGTCCTCGAACTGATGCTCAGCGACCACCCGAATGATTGCCTCCAGTGCGCAAAGAGCGGCAAGTGCGAACTTCAGACTCTTGCAGCACGTATGGGCATCCGCGAGATTCCTTACAAGGGAGAGCAGTCTTCCTATAAGATCCAGGTTTCTCCTTCGATCGTCCGCGATATGAGCAAGTGCATTATGTGCCGCCGCTGCGAGTCCGTATGCTACGAGTACCAGAGCGTCGGTGCAATCGGTGCAGTCGACCGCGGTTTCCCTGCAGTCGTCTCTACGGCATTTGACCGCAACCTCCTCGACACGAGCTGCGTATTCTGCGGCCAGTGCGTTGCAGTTTGCCCTGTCGGCGCCCTCACTGAGAACGACCACACCGGCCGCCTCATCAAGGACCTCAACAATCCTGATAAGGTTACCGTCGTCCAGGTTGCTCCCGCAGTCCGCGTCGCCCTCGGCGAAGAGTTCGGTATGGAGCCCGGCAGCATCGTTACCGGTAAGCTGGCAGCCGCTCTCAAGGCTCTCGGATTTGACTATGTATTTGACACCGACTGGGGTGCAGATGCTACCATTATGGAGGAAGGCCACGAGCTCCTCGACCGCCTTACCAAGTATCTCGGCGGCGACAAGAGCGTCAAGATTCCTCTGATGACATCCTGCTGCCCTGCCTGGGTTAACTTCTACGAGAAGCATTATCCGCACCTGTCGGGTTATCCTTCCTCCGCAAAGTCTCCTCAGCAGATGTTCGGCGCACTCGCAAAGACCTACTTCGCAGACAAGATCCAGACCAAGCGCGAAGATATGATCTGCGTTTCGGTTATGCCTTGTATCGCAAAGAAGTACGAGGTAGAGCGTGACGAGTTCAAGACCAACGGCAACCCCGACGTCGATTACTCCATCTCCACCCGCGAGCTGGCACGCCTCATCAAGCTTTGCAACATCGACTTCAACGCACTCGAGCCCATCGAGTTCGACTCGCCTCTCGGTGAATCCACCGGTGCAGCAGTCATCTTCGGTGCAACCGGCGGTGTGATGGAGGCAGCTGTCCGTACTGCTTATGCAGTCCTGACCGAAGGCAAGCTCCCGAAGATCGACTTCCAGGAGATCCGCGGTCTCGAAGGTATCCGTGAGGCTACGGTTCACGTAAAGGATGGTCTCGACCTCCGTCTGGCTATCGTTTACGGTCTTGCAAATGCCCGCAAGATGCTCGAGATGATCGATAAGGGTGAGTGCCCGTACCACGCTATCGAGGTTATGGCTTGCCCGGGCGGTTGCATTGACGGTGCCGGCCAGCCGTATCACCACGGCGACGCAAGCATCATCCGTGCACGCTGGGAAGCTACCTATAAGGCAGACAAGGATATGCCTATCCGCATGTCGCACGAGAATCCTTCCATCCAGACGACCTACAAGGAGTTCCTTGGCGCACCTCTGAGTGAGAAGGCTCATCATCTGCTTCACACACACTACTTTGACAAAAAGACCAAAATCGAATCAGTCAAATAATTGAAACTATGTGCGGAAATAAGATAAAACTCAAAGAAGCAGATTACAACAAGATTAAGGAAATCTGCGACAAGTTCGGCAACAACCCCGGTGAGCTCATCAACGTGCTCCACCAGACTCAGGGCCACTTCGGTTACCTCCCCATCGAGGTCCAGGAGGCCGTTGCCGCTAACCTTGGCATTCCCGTCAACCGCGTTTACGGTGTGGTTTCGTTCTACAGCTTCTTCACGATGAAGCCGAAGGGCAAGTATGCGATTTCGCTCTGCCTCGGTACGGCTTGCTACGTGAAGGGTGCCGAGAAGATTCTCGACGCTCTCAAGAATGAGCTGAAGATCGAAGTCGGCGAAGTTACTGCTGACGGCAAATTCTCAATCGACGTTCTCCGTTGCGTCGGCGCTTGCGGTCTGGCTCCGGTTATGACCATCGGCGACAAGACCTACGGTCATATGACGCCTGAGAAGGTTAAGCAGGTTCTCGCTGAATACTAATCGTTCAACGCTGAACAAAATGAGGGACCGGTGCTTACACCGGTCCCTTTTTTTGTATATTTGTGCAACAACTAAGCAATTATGAAGCATCACGCATTACCGTTATTAATCCTGGCCCTGGCACTTGTTTCGTGTCAGGAGAAGCCGGTGATAGTGCCTGCGTTCACGGCGGTGGTGGGAGAAGCACCCGACGGATCTGTCCGTACCGAATACGGTCAAGACGGTCTCGTCTGGAGCGAGGGTGATCATCTCAGCGTCTTTGTCGGCAACAATGCCAATGTCGAGTATTTTCTGACGACAGGCGCCGGGACGGCTGAAGCTACGTTCGCCCGCACCGAAGGCGTCTCGTATCTCGCCAATTACAAACTGGACCGCAACTATGCCCTCTATCCTTATGATGAGGGGACAACCATCAGCAGCGAGGCGGTCATAACGTCCAGTCTTCCGCAGGTGCAGCATTACGTAAAAGGCAGTTTTGCACCCGGGGCGTTCCCGATGGTGGCCGTAACTGCCGGGACGGACGAACTCGTCCTGCGCTTCCGCAACCTTTGCAGTGCC
>CAMZIP010000138.1 GCA_947307265.1 uncultured Bacteroidales bacterium
GGCGTTATTCGCCTGATGATTTAAGCCACTCCAAAAGTTCCGCAATTGTTGAGGTTTCGCCCTTGATTTTTCGGCGCAGCCGTTTCCGCAAGGTATTGTCTTGAGAAATAGTGTCCCGTAGGGTAGTGGCCCTGAGGTTCCAGCCGGAGACCTCTTCGAAACCGTGCCAACCGCATTCACATCTGCCTTCCAGGTGAACTACGCCACTTAAGGGTGAGCCGACGTAGCGGTGAGGTTGTACCACCTTGCCGCATTCAGGGCACGGGTACTGGAATAATTCCGGATGCTCCAGCGTACATCGGACGAATGAGCCCAGCCGTACTGGATCCGGTGCTATCTCAGCCACCCAGCCGCAACTGTAGGTCATCTTCAGGTACAGGGGAATGCGGTAGAATCGGTCGATGTCCTTCCACTGGTCATAGTGGGCGTAGATTTCAACGGAGTTTTGATAAAAAAGTTTGGTGTCGAGCAGTTGCTCGTCAGTAGGGCACGTCCAGTCCCTCTTGAAGAAATCGTACTTTTTCATTGTACAGAATTTTTTTGATGTTGAACAATCCGCATCGTTTTACCACCGTGGCTTCTGGTTGCTCGGTTGGTGCTCCTTCCCGGAGACTCTTGATGCAAGTACAAAGGTATGCAAAAGCTGGAGATATTGTCTGTCGAAGATGATTTTTATCGTACCTTTGCAATATAAGCTCGCAAATTATAGATAATTATAATGAATTATTAATGTGAAAAATATATAATATGAGCGTTTGTGTTAAAATCAGAACAGACCAGACGGTAGCGCCGCTTAGTATCCGGAGAAGTATAAGTACGCTCCATCCGGGGATTGAGATTCCGGATTGCGGAGGGACTACATCGCATTTCTATGTTCCTGGTAAGTCTATTCGGGCAGTCGAAGTTACTAAAGAAGAAAATGGTTATGAAGTCAGGATACTGATTTGCTCATCTCGTTATGACTGGAGTATTTTCAGGGATTTAATTAGTCAATTACTGTATTTGACTGAAGGAAAAGCCTACCTGGAAGATGATGATGAAATGCCGATCGATGATGTGTATAAGGAATTCAGCGATGAGAAAATTGAGGATATTCTTAAAAACGATTACGCTTGTACAAAGGTTTTGTCACAAAAGGAGGATGTCATTATTTTTTGTGTTAACCGGCAGATATGTATGGGTGAACAGTTAAATAAACTGGCTGGTATAGATGATTCGACTCCGGATGATGTGGCTGCAAATCTTTTAGAAAAGTATCTCCTGTCTGTTCAATGGGAGCGACCAGGGCACGTATCGACTGAACCACCCGAATGTTTTGTCCAAATAGAGGATAAAGATGGCCGTAAGCAGAAGGTGTCCATTTATATATATTCCGAAGAAAATCCGGACAAATACGACTATATACATTACGAACCGTTCTTTTCTATTTTTGAATCAGGTAAGAAGGAAGGCGTTGTTATCCCCTATGCCGACTTGCACAAAATAGCTCCTTCGTCCTGGACTTTATTCGATAGAGAGCAGTATGATTGTAAGCCTCTTACAAGAGAAGAGTTCGATGATTTTATGTCAAAGGCAAAAAAGTATGACATTCTTAAAAAAGACGATGATGATGAGGAAGGCGAAGATGACAGTGAGTTGGAGAGCAAGGCAGACATCCGGCATATTTATATAGATACAGAGAATACCCGGGTGGCGGTCGATGTCTCCAATTATTTCTTGATAATGAAGCAAGGGAACACGACATTCAATATCCCCAAGTTTATTGAGTTTCAGCTGGTTTATCTACTGTATAAACGCAAAGACAGGATTTCTGCCGCCAAACTGCTTCAAAAGTTCTTTGAGGGGGAAATGAATGTTGAAGATGCTCTGGATACATTTGAAAAGACTCATATTCAGGAGCCATTAACGCGGCCTTTTGAGTTGTCTGACCTTGAGCCTCTGGCTAATCCGGAGAATGGGCTGGCTTTGCTTACTGATGACGAGAAAGTCACTATTTCTGCTAAAAGAGAAAATGAATTGCTTAATATGTTGAAAGCAAATAATACGGCCGGCCTTATTCCTTGGTTCGAGAATTATCTGAAGGTAAATGGGTATGATTTCCCCCGTGATGTAATTCATAAACACGCAGTTAATCTATCTACTTCCTATCTCCAGTTCCAGTGCCTGACAGATTCTTTATTCGTCTACGATAAAAAAAAGGTTAGCAGAAGATTCTGGTTGTTTATTTTAATATTCATTATCCTTAATGTGCTGCTTTTTATTTTATTGTAATATTTTTTAGATGATTCTCAATGGAATCTACTAAACAGTAGGGCAGTGATCTCTGCTTCCAGGTCTGCCGGTTTTACGAGACGTGCCAATAGGCGAATAATCCCCGTCTTAAATTTGGCAATTTATTTGAAAAATTGCCAAAATGATATTATATTTGCAAGAAAAAAGAAATGGAGTATCGAAGCATCATAACTCCTAAGATGAGGGCGGTTGCAGAGCATCTGATCGATTCATTCGTCGGGATGGATCACTGCATCACCGAGAGTGGCCGGAACCTTGTCGTTGAGGTGCCGAAGAATATGTGCGGGCAGGTTCGTACTTCTTTAAAGCAGAAGTTTGAGGATGTGGCGCTTATTCGGAACGCCTATACGATGATTGATGACCTGCACGATTTTATTCTGGTCAAGCCTCTGATCTCCGAAGCTCCGCTGCGGATTGAGGATGGCGTAATGGTTCCGGCATTGGAGAAACTTCTGGTTGACCGCGATGCGGACAAAGAGTATGCTTCACTCTCGAACGAGGAAATTCAAATGGAGTATCAGCGTGCCTTTGAGGTTTATCCGGTCAATACGTCACGCCTTCTGAGATATCCCGGGAGAAAAGGGGAGAAGGAGGAAACCTTGAAGCGTGTCAGTCAAATCAATCAGGAGCGCGTAAAGATTATTAAAAGCATTCAGGATTTCTTCCTGAATGAGCCGGTAAAAAAGGCGTGGATGTTCGGTTCTTTTTCCCGGATGGAAGACGGGCCTGATAGCGATATCGATATTCTTGTCGATTTGGACTGGTCAGTTCCGATGGGCCTTATCCAATACGCAGGAATGGTCAATGAGTTGGAAGGAATTCTCGGCAGAAAAGTAGATCTTGTAGCAGAAGGTTCAGTCAAGCCATTTGCCCGAGGCAACATAGACCACGATAAAGTCCTGATTTATGAGAGAGCCTGAGCGCGATAAAGGTAGGCTTGAGGATATCATTAAGGCTGCCGATAATATTTTCTCA
>CAMZIP010000139.1 GCA_947307265.1 uncultured Bacteroidales bacterium
AAGATTCCGAATCTCAGCTTCGCGCTTGCTTGCTTGTATTGTTTTTTCCTTTATTATATATTCAGTCTCTTAGCTCAGTTGGTTAGAGCGCCACACTGATAATGTGGAGGTCCGCGGTTCAACTCCGCGAGGGACTACAAAAGCCTCTTCAACTTTGCTGAAGAGGCTTATTTTTTTATATATGGGGTAGCGCCTTATGGCGCCTGTTGTCCTTCCGGTCGGGGGGACTTTTTAATTTCCGCTGTTTTGCATAAGGAAAACGCGCATAAATTCCTGGATATCGCCATCCAGGACGGCCTGCGTGTCGGAGGTCTCGTAGCCAGTGCGGAGGTCCTTGACCATCTTGTAGGGGTGCAGGACGTAAGAACGGATCTGCGATCCCCATTCGATACGCTTCTTCTGGCCCTCAAGTTCTGCCTGCTTCTCCTGGCGTTTCTTCAGTTCCAGGTCATACAGGTGCGACTTAAGGATTCGCAGCGCATTCTGACGGTTGTCAAGCTGCGAACGTGTCTCGGTATTTTCGACGACTATACCGGTAGGAATGTGCCGCACGCGCACGCCGGTTTCAACTTTATTGACATTCTGGCCGCCTGCACCGCTTGAACGGTAGGTATCCCATTCCAGGTCTGCCGGATTGATTTCAATTTGAATCGTATCATCCACGAGAGGATAGACGAAAACGGACGAGAACGTGGTCTGGCGTTTGCCCTGGGCGTTAAAAGGAGAAATACGCACGAGACGGTGCACGCCGTTTTCGGCCTTCAGATAGCCGAAGGCATAATCGCCCTCAATCTCCAGCGTAGCCGACTTGATACCTGCTTCATCGCCCTCCAGGACGTCCGCAACGGTCACTTTATAGCCGTTCCGTTCGCCCCAGCGAGTGTACATCCTGAGCAACATAGCAGACCAGTCATTGGATTCGGTGCCGCCGGCACCGGAATTGATCTTGAGGATGGCTCCCAGATTGTCTCCCTCGGCGCTCAGCATATTGCGGATTTCGAGATTCTCCACCTCGCGGACAGCGGCGGCATAGGCCGTATCGATATCATCGGAGGCATCTTCCCCGAAATCCATCAGCGTTTCGAGATCATCCGTGGCGGCCTGCACCTTGGCAAAACCTTCCACCCAGAAACGTACTCCGGCCGTCTCTTTCAGGAATGCTTCGGCAGCCTTGGCGTCATCCCAGAAATCAGGAGCCAGCGTGCGCTCCTGCATCTCTTTCAGTTTCTTCTCCTTGGCAGGGATGTCAAAGACACCTCCCCAACGTCCCAACCCGCTGTTTCAGTTCTTTAAGTTGTTCTGATGTTATCATAGCAGTGCTTGATTTGTTCGTAGTCATAACCGCGGCCGGAGGCATAGCGCAGCAGTTTCATCCATCGGACTTCCTCGGTTTCATCGACGAGAGTACGCAGACGCGCCTTCAGAAGGCTTTCCAGTTTAGAAGAGGCCTTATCCGTATCGATGGATGACAGGGCTTCGCGTATGCACTCATCCGAAATGCCTTTGGAACGCAGCGCCAGGCGTATCCTTACGAGGCCCCAGCCCTGCAGTGCACTCTTGTCACGGGCGAAAGCCGCGGCATATCGTTCCTCGTTGATATAGCCTTCGCTCTGCAGCGTATCCAGAATCTTGTCCGGAGCGGGCACTTCCAGCCGCTGCAACTTTGCACGGATTTCACTGCGGCAGTATTCCCTTCTGCTGCAGAGAGTTCGCATACGGTCGGCGGCGGCTTTAGGTTCCATTTTACAGATTGTATCCGAGTGAAATATAGACACCGGGGCTGTTGTACAGTTTCGACCAGTGCATATTGAACGAAAGCGGGCCGATAATGCTGTTATAGGTATAGCCGACACGGCATCCGAAGATGCCTCGGGGTGTATTGAACAGATCGTGTATCGAATTGGCATCGAGGGCATAACAGCCGGTTGCCGTAAGATAATGCTTGTCACCCAGACGCAGCCGTGCATCAAGCGATCCCACGTTCATAAACTTGTACATCACGCACGCGTCGAGGAAGCCATAGAAAGGAACCTGCTGGTCCATATATCGACCGGGCAGATAGCCGCCCATAATGTTGAAGTCGGCGAAAGGAATGTCAGAGCCGAAGATATAACGGAGATTGATCGAAGGAATCAGCGTGAATCGGCTTCCGATGCTGAAAGCGCTCTTCCAGTTGAGATGCAGGACCGAATACGGCTTAAAGGTTTTCCTGTAGAACAGGCTGCTCTCGTACTTGGCTCCGACTTCGAGGTCGGTTCCCGATGTCGGGAAGTACTCGTCATTGAGGGAATTGAAGTGGCCGCGGACAAATGCGCTGGCGAAATTGCGGTTGCCGAAAACACCCGAATCATCAAACGTTCCCATAGCGTCGTTCAGCACATAGCGGCTGACCGAAATGCCGGCTTCGGTATAAATGTTATTGTACTTTCTCGATGAAATGTAAAGTTTAGCGCCGAAACCGCTCATATTGATTTGCTCCTGCGTACTGTTGTAGGTTATCGTACCATAGGTTCCACGGTAGAATGCCTCCGTATTGAGGCGGACGTGCGACGGGAACGAATACGAGTAGCACAGCGAAACCCTCGGATTGATGGAAACGCGTCCCGAAAGATCCAGCGCCGAGCCGTACAGGGCCTTGCTGTTGACACCAAGGTGGAATTTGACCACTGAGACTTCTTCGTTGTCGATATATGCTCCGATACCGAGTTCGCAGTTATGCCCGCGCTCGAAATAGATTTCCAGATTGTAGGGCTCGCTGCTTCCGGTAATGCGGTAAGTGACCGAATTGAAGGCCGCAGTGCTGTAGAACCGCTTTATTTCTTCGTCAATTACTGCTCCGGTCAGGTAACTGTTATTGCTCAGTTTTGAATTCATCAGCAGTATTCTGGAGGTTGTTTCATCTATGCCGTGATAGTGTACTGAACCGATCAATATCGAATCCTGCTCTACATTTATGGCGCGTTTGCGCGTGCCGGGAGGAGTGGGTTTCGGGCCCATAACGGACCTTTCAGCCTGGTATTCGCAGTGCTTGAGATAATTCTCCAGGTTCTGGATTTCCTCCTGATGCTCCTGTGCGGCAGCATATCCGTTGGCTATCAGATCCGAAATGTTTTCGTCTGAAAAACCGAGCACCGTATAGCCTTCGGTATCGACTTCTATCAGAATGTCGGTATCTTCGCGCAGATTGGTCAGCTTCTTTTCCTTGGTGGGATTGACGTCGATGTCGTTGTCGTAGAAATACTTAATGATTTGTTTAGCGTCAGGG
>CAMZIP010000140.1 GCA_947307265.1 uncultured Bacteroidales bacterium
TTCGTTTATTCGATTTGGCACAATGATTGACCATATTATACTCCACCCCGGTTTTTGGGCGTTTTTTTATTATTTTTGAGCAAATACTGACAATTTGGCATTATGAAAGATATACCGGACAGCATTTTTACTGACAAGGCAGGCGGAGTAGGCATCATTCCCGTGATGGATATAGAGACACCGGCCCGCGTAGGCGACGCAGAGATGCCTGAGACACTGCCCATCCTTGCCCTCCGCAACGTGGTACTGTTCCCTGACACGGTCATTCCTGTCAGTATCGGGCGCGAGAAATCCATCCGCCTGGTCAACGAGACATACGCATCCAGCCGTCTGCTGGGCGCGGTGACGCAGCGTTCGAGCAAGGTCGAGGATCCTACGATGGACGACCTATATGACATAGGTACGATGGGCCGCATCCTCAAGATCATCGAGATGCCGGACGGCGCGGTGACTGCCATCATCCAGGGCGTAAAGAGGTTCAAGGTACTCGACATTCCCATCACGATGCCGTACCTGATGGCCAAGGTGGCATATTGCGAAGACGTGGTTCCGCCCAAGCGAGACCGCGAGATGGAGTCCATCGCCGAGACCGTCAAGGAGACCGCGATGCAGATGATAAAGCTCTCCCCTTCTATGCCGCAGGAGGCTTCATTTGCCGTCAAGAACATAGACAACCCTTCGTTCCTCGTCAATTTCGTGGCATCCAACGTCGAAGTCGAGGAGATCGAAGACAAGGTCTCGCTGCTGGGCATCGACGCGCTTCGCGAGCGCGCGCTCAAGCTGATCGAGATACTCAACAAGCAGATTGAATTCCTCAAGATCAAGGACGACATACAGCAGAAGGTCAAGAGCGAGATTGACCAGCAGCAGCGTGAGTATTACCTCAACAACCAGCTGAAGACCATCCAGGAGGAGCTTGGTATGAACGAGGATTCGGACCTCGACGAGCTGGAGGAGAAGGCCAAGGCCAAGAAGTGGCCCGAGCGCGTGGCCGAGACCTTCAAGAAGGAGATGGCCAAGCTCGAGCGCATCAATCCGAGCTCTCCCGACTACAACGTGCAGTACTCCTACGTGCAGTTCCTGCTGGATCTGCCCTGGGAGGACGTGACCGAGGACAATCTGGACATCAATCACGCGCAGCAGGTGCTGGACGAGGACCATTACGGACTTGAGAAGGTCAAGGAGCGCATCATCGAATATCTCGCAGTGCTCAAGCTCAAGGGCGATATGAAGTCGCCGATATTGTGCCTCTACGGGCCTCCGGGCGTCGGCAAGACCTCGCTCGGCAAGTCGGTTGCGCGGGCCACGGGCCGCAAATACGTCCGCGTCTCGCTGGGCGGTCTGCACGACGAATCCGAGATTCGCGGCCACCGCCGCACCTATATCGGCGCAATGCCGGGCCGTATCATCGACAGCATCCGCAAGGCCGGCGTAGCCAATCCGGTGCTGGTCCTGGACGAGATCGACAAGGTGCGCGAGGATTTCCACGGCGATCCGGCTTCGGCGCTGCTGGAAGTTCTGGACCCCGAGCAGAACACTACGTTCCACGACAATTACCTGGACGTGGATTACGACCTGTCGAAAGTGCTGTTTATCACTACGGCCAATGACGTGAGTCACATCCACCCCGCCCTGCTCGACCGTATGGAACTCATCAACGTGACGGGCTACCTGCCGCAGGAGAAGCACGCCATCGCGACCAATTACCTGATCCCCAAGCAGCGCGAGGCGCACGGCCTGAAAGAAGACCAGTTCAAGTTCTCCGACGCTGCCATAGATACGATCATCGACAGTTACACGCACGAGTCTGGCGTCCGTTCCCTGGACAAGCAACTCGCGAAGGTGGCGCGCATCACCGCACGCAAGATCGCGACCGACGAAGCGCGCAACGAGGTCCTGGAGCCGGAGGATATCCGCCAGTACCTCGGCCTGCCGACCAATTTCCACGACCTGCAGGACGGCAATGAAGCCGTGGGCGTGGTGACCGGCCTGGCCTGGACTCAGATGGGCGGCGAGATACTCTTCGTCGAATGTTCCGTCAGCGACGGAAAGGGCGTCCTGAGCACTACGGGCAACCTGGGCGACGTGATGAAAGAGTCCGCGACCATTGCATACCAGTATCTCAAGGCGCATCCCGACCTGCTGGGCGTCGATTCCGAACTCTTCCAGAAGAAGGATATCCATATCCACGTCCCGGAGGGAGCCATTCCGAAGGACGGCCCTTCGGCGGGTATAACGATGGTTTGCGCAATGGCTTCCGCCCTGAAGGGCGTGAAAATCCGCAGCGGTATCGCAATGACCGGCGAGACCACCCTGCGCGGCAAGGTTCTGCCGGTCGGCGGCGTCAAGGAGAAGATCCTGGCCGCCAAACGCGCCGGCGTGAAGACCATCGTACTTTCAGCAGAAAACGAGCGCGACATCAAGGAGATCAAGCCCATCTACGTCGAAGGACTTGAATTCAAGTATGTAAAAACTTTGGACGAGGTGCTCTCGTTCGTTTTCGAAGACAATGGACGTTAAGATCGAGCCGGGCTGGAAGGCAGTACTGCAGGAAGAGTTCGACAAGCCGTATTTCCGCGAGCTTGCCGGGCGGCTGCACGCCGAAAAACGCGACGGGCGCGTTATCTATCCTCCCGGTCCGCTTATCTTCAATGCCTTTGCGCTGACACCGTTCGACCAGGTCAAGGTGGTGCTCATTGGACAGGATCCTTACCACGGCCCCGGGCAGGCCGAGGGGTTGTCGTTCTCTGTACCCCACGGAGTGAATATTCCACCGTCGCTCCAGAATATATATAAGGAGATATCGAATGACCTCGGCGTGGATATGTCTCATAAGGACGGTTCGCTTCGCGGCTGGGCCGAACAGGGAGTCTTCCTGCTCAACGCCATCCTGACGGTGCGCAGCGGGGAACCTACATCGCACAGCAATATCGGCTGGGCGCAGTTTACGGATGCGGTTATCAGTACGCTGTCGGAGCGGCGAGAAGGTCTGGTCTTCCTGCTCTGGGGCAATTTCGCACGCAGCAAACGCGGACTGATCGACACCTCGCGGCACTATGTGCTTGAGGCGGCCCACCCCTCTCCCCTCGCCCGCGGCGCTTTCTTCGGATGCAGGCACTTCTCCCAGACCAACGCCCTGCTGGCCTCCCGCGGCCTCACCCCCATCGACTGGACAAGGTAGCGCCTGGTTACCGCCGGCGCCGCCCGGCAGCGCGCCGCCGGCGGCGCCCCCCAGTTAACCCCACCAGTAATTGTTTG
>CAMZIP010000141.1 GCA_947307265.1 uncultured Bacteroidales bacterium
ACTGATCCTTTTTCATTGATTCATCCGCGACGGCACCAAATTTACCCCGGCCTCCGGACGGATTCCGACATAGGGTTCGTTGTAGTCTACAAACCTACATTCGGACTTGAGGAAGCGCATTTGGACCTCCCCTACTTCGCCGTTGCGGTGTTTGGCGAAGATGACGTTGGTTTCGCCATCGGGACTGTTGGTGTCGGCCATTCCGTAGTATTCGGGGCGGTGGAGGAACATTACGATGTCGGCGTCTTGCTCGATGGAGCCGGAGTCGCGGAGGTCGCTCAGCTGCGGACGCTTGTTGCCGCCGCGCTTTTCCATATCACGGTTCAGCTGCGAGAGCGCGATCACAGGTACATTGAGCTCGATGGCGATGTCTTTCAGCATCCGCGAGATGGCGGCCACCTCCTGTTCGGCGGGCCCGACATATGCTGCAGATAGTCGACGATGAGGATCTTCACGTGATTGCGGCTCACCAGCCGCCGGGCTTTCGCTCGGAATTCGTGGATCGAGATCGAGCCCGTGATGTCGATGCTGACCGGTGCTTTCTCGAGCACACCAATGGCCTCGTGGAGCCGCCGCCACTCCTGCTGCGTCATCTTCTTCGAGCCGCGCAACTTATCGGCCGTGAGGCCGGCTTCGCTGATCAGCAGACGCGTCATCAGCTGCTGGCTCGACATCTCCGTGGAGAAGAACGCCACCGGAATGTGGTGGTCCACGGCCATATTGCGGGCCATTGTAAGCGCAAAGGCCGTCTTGCCCACGGAAGGCCGCGCCGCAATGATCACCAGGTCGCCCGGCTGCCAGCCGAAGGTAACCCGGTCGATCCCGACGTAGCCCGAGGCCAGCCCGCTGAGCCCGTCTTCGCGCGCCTGGTTCGCCGATATCAGGTCGAGCGTCTGGTCGAGCGCCGCCTGGATCGTGATCACCGAGCTCCGCGCCCCCTGCTCCTCGATCTGGAAGATGCGGTCCTGCGCCGTGTTGATCACCTCGTCGACCGAAACCTCGTTCTCGTACGCATCGTGGATGATGCCATACGCAATGGCGATCATCTCGCGCTGCCGGTACTTCTGCTGAAGCACCCGCGCGTGATACGCCACGTGCGCGGCCGACGCGACCTTCGTCGAGAGCTGGCTCACGAACGCCGTGCCGCCCACCTCCTCGAGCTCCCCGCGCCGCTCCAGCTCATCCGACACCGTGAGAATGTCCACGGCATTGTCGCTGCGCGCCAAGTCCGCCATCGCCAGGAAGATCTGCCGATGCGCCTTCTTGTAGAAACACTCCGGCGTCAGCAGGCTCACCATATCGCTCGCCGCCTCCGGCTCCACCAGCATCGCCCCCAGCACCGCCTCCTCCATATCAATCGCCTGCGGCGGCTTGCGGCCGTCGTAGTTGTCGAGACGGGGCTCGGGCACGGTTTTTCGGTTCGTTTTCATTTACGACAAGATTTTGTTGCCGGCCGCATCGAGTTGGGAGGCCAGCAGGGTTGTTTGCAAGGCCTCGTTCGAGGCCTGTTTCCGCTCTTCCCGCTTCCGGCCGTACAGATCCTTGAACTGGCGCCGGGCGTCCAGGAGGAGGTCCAGATAGTTGCGCAGATTGTCGCGGAGCGGCAAATAGGTGTCGGCGATCATATCGACCTGATACGCATAGAACTTGTCTTCCTGCGCGACCATTACCTTAACCAGATAAGTACTGTAGGTAATCTCCTGCGCGACCTGCATTATCAAGTCGACATCGTCTTCTTCGGGATCGATGGAAAAGCCGACCCCCATCGAGAGGAACGGCAACTTGGAGGCGTTGATCCGATAATGGACGCCCTGATATTCAAAGTAGATGATATCAGGCTCCTCGGTATCGGACTCTTCAATGGTGAGATGATGATACCGCAAGGCGGCAAGGATGGACTCTTTCGTAACCGGTCCATCGTCCTGCCTGTCGGCCTCCCCGACCGACATCTGCGCGACCTTGCCGTCGATCGACGAAAGCATCCTGTCGATCCGCCCGACCGTGGTCCGCAAATCCTCGCTCCCGTACTTCTCCTTCATCCAAAGGGCGGAGAACACGAGCGTGAGCACGAATAGAACGATGATGTAGATGGTTTCCATAGGGTATTAGATCTGAATTCGCGATAATTGAAGTGAGGCGTCCATAACCTCGTATATGAAGAGCTGGCGCATCCGGGATAGTTCGTAACAGACGTCCTCCCGGCAGAATTCCCGGTTCTCGATCTTGGCCAGCAGGCTCCGGATAATGGCAATGCGGGATGCCAGTTCCCTGTGAAAATTATCTTTTCGCGTCCAAGGGCTGAACTCCCACCGGAACCCCAACGAGCCATCCTGCCATTTGATGACATCTATCTCCTCGAAGTCTTCCCTTAACCGGTCGACCCGTTCCATTTTGGCAGCTTCCCATTGCCAATCGAGGCGCTTGACCTCGACGAAAACGTTGTTTTCCGAGAAGTGTTTCGAACCGATCAGGACAACCTCGTTTTCGACGACGAACAGGATCGGGGCATATCCGCCGGTGATATGGATGGACTCCGTCTGGTACCCCGCCTCACGGATGCAAGCCTCGGCATCGACGAGGGACAGTTGTTCTTGCGGCTTCGAATCGGGCCGCGGCTCGATGTACCCGGCGTTGTAGAGCCACGCCTGGTCCTCCTCCACCCCATAGATGAAGTCAATCATATCATCGGTCAGTTCCTCGAGGCAGACGTAGTCATCCTCGTCGGGCGACCACTCGTAGCTTGTCTCGAAGAGCGTCTCGCCCTCGCGACGGATGAGCAGCGTCGCCTCGCGCTTTGCGCCATCGGCTATCGTAACCGCCATTTCGTACCCGTTGGCGAGGGATGCCGTCTCTTCGCACAGGCCGTTCCTCGGCTCCAATACGAAAAGGACTGTCGGGTCCTGGCGAAGGCGTTCAACGGTATTGTTCCGGTTCTGCTCAGCGCTGAGGTTGCCGTCCATAAGCACAGTGGCAGTGGTGATGTCTTCGCGCTGGATTTTGTCGCCGTTGCGGCGGATGATGATGAGGGAGTCGTTCGTGTACATAGTTTTGATGGTTTTGGGTGATTGATTTTCGAGGGCAAAAGTAGATTCGGTTCGCGAACTATATCTTCGCGACTCAAGGGCCATACCGACCGAAAAGGCAAAACTTGCGCACCCCCGGGACGTTCTCGTCTCGTGGTCGGTACAGGTATACAACTATGATCTGGAGCCTATGAGGCCGTGACGCGCGGTGACGATGACCACC
>CAMZIP010000142.1 GCA_947307265.1 uncultured Bacteroidales bacterium
TACATCATGGCATCTCTGGGCGTGCTGAGCGTCAAACACAGAGAGGGCGCCATCAAGCTCCTCGAGAAATCCCTCGGCTTCAAGTTTGTGAAACCGGAGGAGAGCGAGTACGGCATCAAGTCGACGGCGCAGCAAAGCGCTGTATCAGATGATGCAAAGACCGACCTTCCGGCAGCATTGGCTGATGCTGCGGCAGAGCTTGCAGAAAAGGATGCAAAGCGTGAGGAACTGATTAAGCACATCTACGAGTGCGAGGAACAGGGATACGACATGACGGCATACAAGCTGGACCTTGGTCTGATCACCGAAGAGGAAGCCGAAACATTTCTGGCCATACTATGAAAACGAACACCTCGTAGAAAACGAGAAGCAGAGCACGATGACCAGCAACAGGTACTGCCCTACTCCCGGAATCGCAGCCTGAAATGCGCCCATCGCGACGCGAAGTCCCTGAGCACTGCCCATTCCGCCGCCTTCGGGCAGAATGGAAGGATCCACCGTGCGGCCGATAAGCACGGCAACGGCGGTAAGCGTACAGACGAGCCCCGAATCCAGCGAAGGACCGAGCATCGCGATGAGACCCTCGCGGGCAGGTTCGCTGTTGCGCGAAGCCCCGTGCATCATCGAAGCCGTACCGACGCCGGCCTCATTGACCAGGGCGGCACGACGCACTCCGGTAAGAGCCACCTGCACGATGCCGCCAAGCACGCCACCGGCAGCGCTCTGCACGTTGAAAGCTCCGCTGAAAATCGAGCCGAACACGCCCGGAACAGCCGGCAGATGCGTAAATATAATGTAGAGTATCAGCACGAAATACAGCGCCACCATCACCGGCACCAGACGGCTGGCAACCTTGGCGATGCGGCTGATTCCGCCGAAAATCACAATACCCACGATGAGAGCGATTGCAACGCCGATGACAAAACGCAGCGTCGAAGAACCGCCGCCGGGCACGGAAGCCACTGTCAGCAGGGATTCGGTCAACTGGTTGGACTGCATTACGCAGAAAGTGCCGATGAGGCCCGCGCAGCAGAAGAACACAGCCATCGGCCGCCATTTGGGGCCAAGGCCCGAAGTAATCATATACATAGGGCCGCCCTGCACTTCACCGGAGGAGTCCTTGCCCTTGAACATCACCGCCAGCGTACCTTCGAACAGTTTGGTAGCCATACCGGCGATGGCGCTGATCCACATCCAGAAGATGGCACCCGGACCGCCGACGGAGATGGCGATGGCCACGCCCGCGATACTGCCGAGGCCGACGGTTGCGGCAATGGCGCTCAGGAACGCTTCAAGCGAACTGATCTGACCGCTGGCACGTTCGTCACGCACGCGGAGTTCGCGGATTGCCCTGCCATAACGGCGAATCGGCGTGAACTGCGAATAGAAAAGGAAGAACAATCCTCCTCCGATCAGGAGGAAGAACAGCGGATAACCGCAAATGAAATCGCTGAAGCCTACGATGGCCTCGCCGATACCCGACCAGAACGAACCCATATCGGGGAACTATCCGAGGTAACTCTTGAGCAGTTTGCTGCGGGCGCTCTGACGGAGGCGGCGGACAGCCTTCTCCTTGATCTGGCGAACGCGCTCACGGGTAAGACCGAACTTCTCGCCAATCTCCTCAAGCGTCATTTCCTGGCAACCGATGCCGAAGAAATACTTGATGATGTCACGCTCACGCTCGGTAAGCGTCGAGAGGGCGCGCTCGATCTCCTTGTTGAGAGACTCGTTGACCAGACCGCGGTCCGCATTCGGCGAATCGGGATTGGCCAGCACGTCGAGCAGGTTGTTGTCCTCTCCGTCCACGAACGGAGCATCCACGGATACGTGGCGGCCCGAAACGCGGAGGGTATCGGAAATCTTCTCCGGCGGAATGTCCAGCAGCTCGGAAAGCTCGTCAGGTGAAGGCATACGTTCGTGCTCCTGTTCGAACTTGGAAAGAGCCTTGTTGATCTTGTTGAGAGAACCGACCTGGTTGAGCGGCAGGCGGACGATGCGGGACTGCTCTGCAAGAGCCTGCAGAATCGACTGGCGAATCCACCAGACCGCGTAGGATATAAACTTGAAACCGCGGGTCTCGTCAAACTTCTCGGCAGCCTTGATAAGGCCGAGGTTACCCTCGTTGATAAGGTCGGGAAGGCTGATACCCTGGTTCTGATACTGCTTTGCAACGGAAACCACGAAACGCAGGTTTGCGCGTGTAAGTTTCTCGAGGGCTTCCTGGTCGCCGCGGCGGATGCGCTGCGCGAGTTCTACCTCCTCCTCCACCGTGATGAGTTCTTCGCGTCCGATCTCCTGCAGGTACTTGTCAAGAGAAGCGCTCTCACGGTTTGTAATGGACTTCGTAATCTTAAGTTGTCTCATATAGAAAAATTCAAAAGGCAATTTATTGTACGAATTCCGGAAGAAAAAGTTTCAAAAAATTACAGTGATGCAACTATTTCCTTGCGCGCACCGTCTCTCCAAACCGTCAGGACGGCTTTTTCGCCGGGGCGAAGTTTGCTCATCTGTTCCTGAAGCGTAGCCGCGTCGCGGATGGGGACGAGGTTGATCTCAAGCAGTATGTCACCGGCCAGGACGCCCGCATTGTAGGCTGCACTGCCGTTTGCCACGCTCTCGACATAGACACCGCTGACGGAAGGCAGTCCGAGCTGCGAAGCACGTGCGGCGCTGATTTCCGACATCGAAATGCCGAGCACTGCGCGACGCACCTCGCCGTACTGGATGAAATCATCCGAAATCTTGCGGACGATATTGACCGGAACGGCAAATGAATAGCCGGCGTAAGAGCCTGTCAGGGAAACGATGGAAGTATTGATACCTACCAGCTGGCCGGAAGTGTTGACCAGCGCGCCGCCACTGTTGCCGGGATTGACCGCGGCATCGGTCTGGATAAACGACTCGACGCGGTACTGGCCGTCATAGTTGGGGAACGAACGTCCCTTCGCGCTCACGATTCCGGCGGTAATGGTCGAACGCAGGTCATACGGGCTGCCGATGGCAAGAACCCAGTCGCCTACGCGCAGGTCGTCGCTGTCACCCATCTCGATGGCGGGAAGTTCTTCAGCCTGAACCTTCAGCAGAGCCAGGTCGGTAGCGGGATCGGCACCTACGACGGTAGCCGGGAAAACGCGGTTGTCGAAGAGCGTAACCTCAACCTGGTCGGCGCCGTTGATAACGTGATTGTTGGTGACAATATAACCGTCGGGGCGGATGATGACACCGGAGCCGAGGCCCACCTG
>CAMZIP010000143.1 GCA_947307265.1 uncultured Bacteroidales bacterium
CATCAGGGAGAACCCACCGGTTGTTGAGAGAGAATCCTCCGCAACGGGTTTATCGCCGTCAAGCAGATGTACCGTAGCGTGGTCAAGAGGCTTGCCGCTGACGCCTTCTGCGGCATACAGGCAAACGCCCCGTCCGTCGTGACGCTGAGCCAGCGCAATGCGGTACTGGCCGTAACTTATGCTTTCTTTTTTGTCACAGTCAGCGACCCTGAAAAGATATTCGCCATCGTCGAGCGAAGGGATGACGAGCGTCAGCGTATCACGAACGTAAAATGATTGGGCAGCGTTGTCGAGGGTCCAGTCACGGAGTTGCTGCTTGCCCTCCTGCTCAAAAATCTGTACGTGTACTTTATCGAGGTTGCGCAGGCCTAAATACAACTTGCCTCCATCAATGCGAAGGGTTATATCGCTGCGCTCAAGAGTCTTGAGCAGGCTTTCGATGTCCGTCACACGCGAAGCGATGTCTTTCTCCTTGCCGGTGAATGCCTCACGCTGCTTTTCGAATGAACGGCAACTCCCCTGGAGTGCTATGTAACTCTCCTGCGAGGCCTTTTCACGTTCCAGTTCGTTGAATCTCAAACGGAGCACTTCGGCAGCCGGGAAAAGGCCTGCTGCCGTGCCGTTGTATCGACGGGCCAGCGCGTCCATCTTACTCTGGCGGCCATCGTAAATCGAAACTTTTGATGCTATATAATAATCCAGTGCCGGACGGAGCGGATACCTGTCTGAAACAGTCTCCGAGAGGGCTTCATATACTTCGTCTGCCTGCGGCTTAAAGGGATCGAGGTTTCGCCTTCCGACCAGCATCCAGAGCGCATATTCGGCATCGTTGGGGATATATTCTGCAAGTGCTCCGCCAAGGTATGAGTCTATCTCGTCCCAGAGCCCTGGCGTGCGCTTCGCCTCGAGTTCGCCTCTGCGCAACTCGACGAATTCGAACATCGTCGAGGAGTTCTGCCGGGTTATGTCCCGCATCCAGGCGAGCGTCACAATAGGGGAATCATACTTGCGGACTGCGGATGTCACCTCGCTGCGAATGCTGTCCCTCAACTTCCAGTTGCGTGAACTGACCACGTCAATCTTGAGACGGCTGGCGCGGAAATAGTCGATGTCGAGGCGACGGCCGGCCGCTTCAGTAAGAATCCCGTCGAGGATGCGTTCCATCTCTACGGGACGGTCAGCCTTGGCTGCCTGTTCGTACTGGCGCCACTGCGAAGTGAGTACGAGGTCTTTTTCATCTGCTGAAGCGACAAATGGCATCACGATGCACGCGATTACCGCTCCGATATATGCGATAAGCCTTTTCATAAAGCAAAACTTTGTTTCTTCGTCTTCTAATCAATAACTGTTCCACAGGCCGCCGGTTCGGCCGACGCGCCCTGCTCTACCATTTCGTAGTACTACCTTCTTCCGCCGAAACCACCAGGCCCGCCGAAGCCTCCGCGACCACCGCGTGCGTTGCGGTTGTCATTGAAACGGTAGGTAAACGAGAGAATTATGTATCGGCCGAGGGTGTTGCTGACAGTCTCGCGATAGTACGCATCTTCGTCGCGGACGGAGACAGACTTTTCGAGACCGAGTATATCATAGGCGCGAAGCGAAATAATGCCCTTGCGCTTTAGGACTGTCTTGGAAATCTGTGCCGTCCAGACCGTCTCCGAAGGCTGTGCCTTCTCGTAGTTCATATACCACTTATAAGTAATCTGGCTCTCGATTGTAAGGCCGAGACGCTCCTGCGACCAGTTGACGCGACCGGAAATCTGATTGTTGAAGTGCGTGGTAACCTTCATCGTATCGGTCATAACGTATGTGTTGTTCATACGGGTACGGCCGTTGACGACAGCCTCGAAATTGTCCGAACGGTATGTCAGGCGCAACTGTTCGCTGACGGCGAATGAGTTGGTGATGCTGCGGAGGAAGTCCGGAGAGACGTCGATATCTTCATAATCCTGGTCGAAGAGCACGTAGTCGAACTCCCCGTCACTGTAGTATTTATTGGTATCGATCCTGCCGTTGCGTCCGGTATATGAAGAACGGTAGTTATAGTTGAGCGATACCTGGTCGTAAATCTGGAATTTGGAACGCGCGATTGGCGTATTGATGTACGCTTGAAGACCAGCCGAATAGGTATTGTGTCCGTTGAACGGCATCGAATACTGGACACCGCCGTTGTCACGCCAGGTAGCGTTGACGATAGGATCCTGGTTGGCGGTTCCGTTGAGACGGACGTTGATTGTCCGGTGTGCCTTGCGGTTTGTAAATCGGTAATCAGCCGTCAGACGATGCTGGAAAGTAGGCTTCAGATACGGGTTACCGAAGGTGATGCGCAGAGGGTTGGAATTGTCCGGCACAGGCATCAACTGAGTCAGCGAAGGCTGAGATGAACTTCCTCGGTAGTTTATGCGGATATTGCTGGAACTTGTAATGTCGTGGCGGAACATTGCCTGCGGCGCCCAGTTTGTGACGGTACGGTCATACTGGTCGGTGCGGCCGCGGCGAGTTGTCTCGTTGTGCGTCTTGGTCGGCACGCCGGCAAATCCCAACTGTACCTGGGTTTTCTTCTTCTGATAGAGGAAACTGCCGCCTATGCGCTGTGTCAGCGAACGGTTGATGATGTTGTTGGAGTAAGTGATGTCGTACTCCTCTCCTTCCGGAATGTAATAAGGCTCGACAAGGAATCTCTCGGGGTCGAACATACCGCTGCGGTAAGTGTTCTTGACCGACTCGCTCAGGCGCCAACTGATGTTGTAGTTGGCCTGAATATAGAATCCGTTGCCGAGAGGTTCGGTATAAGTGAACCGGCCGGTGACCGAACGCGTATCGGCGGTGCGGGTGTATCGCTGGTTGACCAGCGAATCCAGATACTGCTCGCCTTCGTCATACGAATACATTCTCGTCAGGGACTGATTGTAACCGTCGCTGCCGTTGTGGCTGAGATTATAATCCAGACGGAAAGTGAACGTACGGCCGGGAATCACAATCTTCTGGCGGAAAGTCAGGTGACCTGCGGTCGAATAGTTCATATTGCCGCCGTTGCTGCTGCGGAAACCGGTATTATCGAGCACCGTTCCGGTGGAATACGCCGACTGCGTGGAGAAATCAGTACGTTCGTCGAAAGAGCCCTTGCCGAAGTTGAATTCAGGCTCGAAAATGAGCGAGGTATTCTTCGAGAAATCGTGCTTCATCCTGATACCGATGCGGTGGCCCTGGGTACGGGTGTCGTGTACGCCGGAGTTCT
>CAMZIP010000144.1 GCA_947307265.1 uncultured Bacteroidales bacterium
ACAGTTCCGTCTTCCGGGGGCTGTCGGGCAGGTTCTCGGCCGCAATGATGAAATTATTGATCTGGTAAAGACCGGCATAATAGCCGTTCCAGGGGCTGGAGACGATACTTTGCCCCGGGGCAATGGCCCCCTGGATAACCAGGGCGGGGGTATTGGTGGAGGTGGCGCCCGGCCGGATCAGGTCGCCGCCGATGATATCGAACAGGGCATAGCCGTTGAAGGTCGGCTTGTACTGGGCGATGTTGTAAGCGCCCGTCATCAGGAGTTCGACGTCCGCCTCCGTCATCTTGTCGACCGTTTTGGCATTGTGCGGATATAGGGTCAGCAGTTTGTCGCAGGACGTGGCTGCGAGAACCAGCAGAATGAATACAATCTTTTTCATAGCCTGCTACAATTTAAGATTGATACCAAAGGTGAAGGTGGTCGGCTGCGGAATCCACATACAGTCAAGGCCCATCTTCGTGGCGCTCATCGAGGTGTTGACCTCGGGATCGAGGAAACGGAACGGGCTGTAGTGCCAGACATTGTCTCCCTGCACGTAGAAACGGAGCTTTTCGATGCCGATTTTCTTGGTCAGTCTCTGTGGAAGGGTATAGCCGATCTGGACGGTCTTCAGCCGGAGATAGGAAGCATCGTGCAGGAAGCGGGTGCTTTTGAACATCGTGGAATTCCAGGTGTATCCGTAAATGGCGCGGGGCACCGTGTTGGAGGTGCCGGGGCCGGTCCAGCGGGCGAGGGCCTCGCTTTCCTGCGCGGGCCAGTTGCCGTTGCCGAGACGGAGACCGCCGGTCCAGTATTCATACAGTTTCGCTCCGTATGAGAAAGTAAAGAAGATGTTGGCATCCAGGCCCTTCCAGGTGAAGGTATTGGAGAGGCCGCCGGTAAAGAGCGGATTGGCCGACCCCACGAACTGGGCGTCGTCCTCCACCTTGATGTCGCCGTCGCCGTTGACATCCTCATAGATGACGTCGCCCGCACGCACGCCGTAATGCTCATACTGATATGCCGGCACTTCCTCGTCGTACTGATAGATGCCGAGCATCTTGATCATATAGAAGCTGCCGATCTCCTCCCCAACCTTGAGCGCGTGGTAATCATCCGTCATCAGGATCTCGTTGTCGCCGATGAGGGAGGTGAGGCGATTCTTGACGAAGGTGATGTTGAAGTCGCCCTTCCAGTGGAAATCGCCCTTGCCGAGATTACCGCCGATGGCAAGTTCGAGGCCCTTGTTGCGCATCGTACCAATGTTGGTCGTGAGTTGCGTATAGCCCTTGGTGGCCGAAATCGGCATATCGTACAGCAGATTCTCCGTATCCTTGAGGAAGGCGTCAGCCGTGAAGGTCAGCGCGCCGCGGAAGAAGCTCAGATCGACGCCGACGTCCCACTGATGGGCTGTCTCCCACTGCAGGTCGTCATTACCGGGCTGCATCACGGCGTAACCGTTCTTTCCGTTGTAATTATACCCGGCATTGACGAGCGTCATCCAAGCATAATTGCCGATCCCACCCTGGTTGCACGTGGCACCGTAGCTCGCGCGAATTTTGGCATTGATATCCTTCCATTTCCAGAACGGCTCCTCGGAAAGATTCCATCCCAGCGAAACGCTCGGGAAGAAGCCGTAGCGATGCTTGAAGTCGGAGGCGAATTTGGACGAACCGTCGAGGCGGGCATTCACCGTCATCAGGTAACGGTTCTTGAAATTGAGCGTTGTGCGCAGCATAAAAGACTGGAGCGCCCAGGTCGAGAGACCCGTCGTGTAATCGGTGATCTCGGCTGCCACGGAGTTGACATCGAAGTCCTTGTCGGGGAAGCCCTGCCCCACCTGCTTGGCCGTGGAGGTCTTGTCCATCTGGAAGGAATGACCCAGCATTGCGTCGAGCGTCAGCCCGCACTTGAAGGCGTGGTTGTAACTCAGGATATTGTCGACGATGATCGAGGTGAAATTTTTCCGCGAATCCGTCAGGACGCCGGCGGAATTGCCGTACATATGGTCCTTGCTATAATAGACGTGGTCCTCGGCCGACATAAAGTCGCCGCCGAAAGTCGTCTTGAAATTGAGGTCGCGGTAGAAGTCAATCCGGGCGTAAGCATTGCCGTAGACGCGATAGGTCTTGTTGTAGACCTTCTGTTCGTTGAGGGCCTGGACAAGGTTATAGTGCAACAGGTCGGCGTTGATGATGGTATAGCTTCCGTCGCTCTTGAACGGTGTCCCAGGGGCGGTGCTCCAGGCCGTGCGTCAGCATCGAGGTTCCGATGGCGCCGTCAGGCACACGGTTGGCGTTGGTGTAACTGAGGCTGATAGAGGCCCCTACCTTGAGCCACTTGGTCGCCTGGCTGTTGACGTTGGACTTGATCCCGTATTTCTGGTACAGGGAACCGATGCCGACGCCCTGGTTGTATTTGGCGTGAGCCGCGACATAATAATCGACGTGCTCGCCACCGCCGGAGACGGACAGGTCGGCCTGACAGCTCTGGGCGACGCGGAAGACCATATCGATCCAGCTGAACTGCGGCTTGCCCGGGAAGGGATTCTCCAGACGGGCGATGGCACTGTTGGTCTGCCTGTTATAGTTGTCAATCGCCTCATTCTGCACTTCCAGGTAGAGGTCTGCGTCCGCGACACGGAGCTTTTTGAGGTTCTGCAGATAACTGAGGCCGTAGTTGGCATTGGCAGAGAATTTCGGCTTGCCCTTGGCGCCCTTCTTCGTCGTAATGATAATGATGCCATTGGTACCGCGGGATCCGTAAATAGCCGCAGAGGCCGCATCCTTGAGGACCTGGATCGATTCGATGTCGGCCGGATTGATGTCCGACAGGCCGCTCAGGGATTCGCCGCTGTAGGCGCCGGCATCCCCGGACGTATTCGACATCGGGACGCCGTCCACAACATAGAGCGGCTCGTTGCCGGCCGTGATGGAACCGATACCGCGGATACTCACGCGGGAACGGCCGCCGGGCGTACCCGAAGCGGCGGAAATATTCACGCCAGCCACACGTCCCTGCAGCATCGCATCCGGGCTGAGGAATTCCCGCTCGCCTTCGTCCGAAGGCTTGTAGGTCGCAATGGACGACGTGATGTCGCGACGCTGCATCGTGCCGTAGCCCACGACGACCGACTCCTCGAGGAGCTGGGTGTCGTCCAGGAGGACGATGTCGATGCCGGACGTGACCGTGCCGACCGTGTACAAGGCCTCCTT
>CAMZIP010000145.1 GCA_947307265.1 uncultured Bacteroidales bacterium
CAATGTGTCTTTGTTAAGTTCGTTTTATATACGACCGGCGCTCTTGGGGAGGAGCGCCGGTCAATTTTTTGTCTTCGCCCGCTCAGGCGTCGATGGGCTTCAGGCCGCGGCGCCGGTTGATTTCATCGCGCAGCGCATCGATCTTCTCCTTGTGCTCCAACACTTTGTTTTCCACAAAGATTGCTGCGGATGCAAGGAAATAATACACCACGGTCTGGATGGTCATCGCCGTTATTTCGGGCGCAATCGTCGCCAGTGTCCCGCCCGCTGTATTGAGATTGATGAAGGCCCGGCAGCCGAATGTCGAAGGGAAGAGGTATGAGAAGACTCTCCAGAATCCGGGGATGGCGGTCTGCGGCCAGGAGAATCCCGTCAGGAAAATGCAGATCGGCGACATAAAAAGAAACAGGACAAAGACCGTCTCCCGCCGCGTGATGAGCGTTGACCAGGTAAAGGAGAATACGATGCAATCCACCACAAAGAAGGTCAGGAGCACCATCACTTCCCACCAGGGGGCCTGCTGCGGCAGGTGGAACATCCACGGGATGAGCAGGGCAACCAGGGGGCCGATCACCATATAGACGGCGAAATACGCCGCACCGCGTCCCAGTACGACACGCCCTACACCCAGGTCCTGCAAGCCTTCCGCCATCGAAACGAAACTGCGGTTCTGTTCCCGAAGCGTCCCGGCAAGCAGGGAAGAGCCATAGAACAAGGTTTGCTGGATGACCAGCAGCAGGGCGGCACTGATAAAGAAGATCGTGTAGGAAAACGACCGGTTGTACGGCATACTTTCGTCGATTTCAACCGGCGCAATCAATTCTTCGGCCACCTCTGCATCGTACCCGGCCGCGGCATAGTGCTCCGCCTGGATCTCGTGCAATTCGTCCAGCATCACGAAATTGCAGCCCATCGTCAGGCACTTGTAATAGAGGAAGCTGGACATATCGGCATAGGTGCAAAGCGGGCTCTGCTCCATCCGGACGATCTTCTCGTCGTAATCCGACGGAAAATACACGATACCGTGCACCTTCCCCTCCTGCATCAGTTTCTCGGCTTCGGGCATATTGATGCAGTCATACGCCACGGCGCATTCGCGGGTCGCATCCAGCTTCCTCACGAAGCGCCGGCTGTAGCTGCCGGCGGAATTATCCACCACCGCGACCGGCATCTCGTCCAGCAGGCCGTTGTGATAGATAAAATTGTACAGCAGGGGGTAAATAAGTCCGCCGAGGAAGAAAATCACCAGCACCCCCTCGTCCGAGAAGATCATCTTCAACTCGTGAACAAAGATGGAGTACCAGTCGGCGAACCATTGCCTTATGTAGTTTGTTTTCATTAGTTTCTGGGATAATTCTGCAAAGTGTAAGCGCTTTTCAAACGACGGAGTCCGAAGGCCGGGAGCAGCAGGAACAGGAGGAAATGCACCACTTCCTGCCACCATCCGGCGAAACCGCTGCCGTAGATGGCCTCCTGCACGAACATCATATAATAGTGCCGGAGCGGAAAGGCCGCCGACCAGGCGCCGATCCACCGGGGCATAGCTTCAACAGGGAGGGTGAATCCCGCCAGCGAAAGGCCCAGGGTACTGAAAATCGCGCCGATGCTGATCGAAAGCCGGAGAATCGGAAGGAGTTCCACGATGAAGATTCCGATCGCCTGCGAGGCCAGGATCATCAGGAGGATATCCAGGAACATCGGCCAGACGGAGCCGGCGAGCGGATAGCGCAGCCAGACGAAGAGCAACAGCTCCAGTGAGATGCCGAGGATGGTAAATAGCACCGTATAAGGCAGCATTTTGCCGGTCAGCGCCACGACGATAGAATCCCCCGACACCTTCAGCAGATGCCTGGAAGTACCGTATTTGAGTTCGGCGCCGAGCGTATAGACCGTAATCAGCACCACGATCATCGCCAGAATGCCCGGCAGCAGGATATTGTTCAGGTAAATGCCGTAATTGGTGGTGGGATTCCCGATCTGGTGCGCATCGATCACGATCGGCTGGATCCGGTTCATTATTTCCCGCTCGTTCACCCCGTGCGCCCGGAGCACCTCCCGTTGGACGGCCCCGTTAGTGAGATGGATCATCTGGAGAAGATCCTTATACGAGAGCGCGCCGCCCACGAAGTAGAGCGAATTCACATAGAACTGGATATGCGGCCGCCGGTTCGCCTGGATATCATTGTTGAAATGCTCCGGAATCAGCACGAAGGAAGTAATCCGTCCCATCTGCATCGCCCGCCGGGCCGCGTGGATGTCGTCAAAATAAATTACCTCGCTGAGCTGCGTGGAATTCAGCTGCTCCGCAAAATTCCGCGAGGTGGAACTGCGGTCTTCATCCACAACGCCGACCGGCAGGTCATACGGAAGTCCGTCCCGGAAGAATGTCAGGTAAAATACCGCGTTGACGATGATCACGCCCACCGAGGCCAGCAGGTACAGCGGCCGCTGGCGGATGATGCGGATTTCCCGCTTCACCACCTCCCAGACATTCCCTATGAAGGTTTTCCGGTCCATTATTTCCGCTTCAAAATCACGCTCATACCGGGAAGCAGACCCTCAACCGGGCTGTCCGGACGGGCACGAACCTCGAAGGTGCGTGTATCGTACTCTCCGATCTCCTTGGTCGCCTTCCAGGTCGCATAGGATTCGCGGACGGCGATATAATAGACCGTGGCCATTACCTCGCGGCCATCCAGGGCGGGAACCGTCAGACGGACCTTCTCCCCTTTCTGAAGGCTGTGCAGGCGGTCTTCGCGGATGTTGAAGGTAAACCACATATCGCTGAGATCCTGTACGGTCATAATCGGGGCGCCCTGTCCCACCAGTTCGCCGACCTTCGGATAGATATCGGAAATGACGCCGTCGGCCGGGGAAGTCAGGTGGATTTCGTCCAGATAGGAATCGATCTTGATGAAGGCGGCATCGGCCCGCTGCACCAGCGCAGCAGCAGCTTCTTTGTCCTCGGAACGGGCGCCGCTGAGCGCCATATCGTACTGGCTCTTGGCGGCCTTGCACTGGGCCTGCGCCGCCCGGTACTGCGCCTCGACCTCATCGTATTTCTGGTCGGTGACGACCTTCTCTTCCTTGAGTTTCTTGATCCGTTCGAAACTCTTGGCGAGGACTTCCTCCTGCACGATGGCTTTCTGCCACATTTCGTAGGCGCCGGTGATCTGCTCCTGCCGGG
>CAMZIP010000146.1 GCA_947307265.1 uncultured Bacteroidales bacterium
CTACGACGGCATTTTCAAACTTGTCGGACTTGCGCTCTACGATGATGTCATCACCGGGAATCATCGCGCGGACCTTGACGTTCTTGTTGTCGTGATCGGGAAGCAGTGAGAGGGTGACCTCCAGGCGCTCTGTCTCCTCGTAGAACTTTGACAGTTTCGAAAGCTTCTTGTCAATGAAATCGAGCAGCTTCTGATCTGCGTCAAACTTGATCGATTGTACACTAATTTCCATATTTACCTCCTTCTTTAGCCCTTGGATGGGCGTTTTCATAAACTCTTTTCAGTTGGGCGAAGGAGTTGTGGGTATAGATCTGCGTCGCTGCGAGCGAACTATGGCCCAGAATCTCCTTTATGCTGTTCAGGTCAGCGCCCCGGTTGAGAAGGTGAGTAGCCAGCGAATGTCGCAGCAAGTGCGGCGATTTGCGTCCGGCAAATCCGTCCAGCCCTGAAAGTTCCTGCTTCACTACGATATTGACAAATGCCGGATATAACGGCATCCCTTTCGGCGTAAGGAAGAAGAACCCGCCCGGATTGGAAGGATACTCCCGCTCAAACTTTTCCAAATATAACACAATTTCTTCACAAATCATAGCCGGTACCGGAATTTCTCTGGGCTTGTCGCCCTTTCCCGTTACGCGGAAAACCTGCCTGCGCGGGTCGAAATCGCTGCATTTCAGAGCGCAGACCTCGCTCCGGCGCATTCCGGTAGAGTAGAGGATAAGCATTATCATCCGGGTGCGGAGCAACTCGAAATCATCGGGCGCTGCCTCGCAGGCGGCTTTTGATTCGTCAAAATAAGTCTCGATGGCACGTTCGCTGTAAAACTTGGGCAGCGGACGGTCCTGCTTCGGCCGCGGAACTTTCGTGACCGGGTTGGATTTCAGCCGTCCGTCGCGCATCAGGAATCGGCAGAACGAACTCAGCGCGGATAATTCCAGATTGACGCTGCGAGCGTTGAGGCCGGCTTCCATTCGCGCCGCAATGAAATGGCGCACCGTCATCGGGGTTAGCATTTCAAGCAAATCCTCTTCGCTTTTGCCCTCCGTTCCGCCGTCATCGTCCGTTGCTACGGTAAAAAAGTTGAGCACCGCAGCTTCATAGAGCGATACCGTACGCGGCGAGCAGCGGCGTTCGGATTTCAGATAGCGGATGAAATCGTCGAGTATCTGCATATCTCAGCGATCGGGCTTACGGATCAGAGCGGACGGACGACTCTCAGGCCGGTAAAACGCTTGATGCCGGACAGGTACGAGTCTATCGTGCCGTTCTGGATAATGACTTTCTTGCCGGTAGATGATGCGTGGATGAATGTCAGGCGGCCGTCCTTGCCGTGGACTGCGATGCCGAGGTGGGCGATGTCCAGCCCCGGTATGCCGCAGGTGAAGCAGACTATATCGCCGTCCTGAACCTTGTCAAGCGCTGATGCAAGCACGTTCTTTGGGATATAATAGTAGTTGCGTGCCTCCAGCGCCTTTTCGGCCTTGCGGATGCGGGCCGTCTCCGAGGGCGAATCGTTCAGTTGCTTATACTGCTGGGGATGAGTGGACATAAAGTTGAATTTCTGGTCGAGAGGAATGCCTCCGATTTCGCCGGTGATTTCCTGGACTATGCCGCGAGCCTCTGCCTGCGCCAGCCATTCGGAAGTATAGTGAATACGCGAAGCATAACCGTCCACCTTGCCGTCGCGATAGCGGAGTCGGCGGACCTGGGCCGCATAATCCTCGATACTGTTCCCGCCTTCATCGGCTGTAAGGCCGAGTGCGACGCACATTTCCACGAAGAGAATGCAGTCGGTGCCTGTCAGGCTGAATGTCAGAATCTCCGGCTCGATCTCGAGGCTTCCAGCGACGTACGGGGTGCCCAGGAAGAGGCGTGCCGTGGATGCCAGCCGCTCGCCGTGGTCGAGGCCGTCCATCGCCTTGACTTTCGGAAGCACCTCTGCAAGTTTCGCGGCGTCTTCGGGCTTATGCCTCATCTGCTCTTTCTTCGCCGTCTGGCCGCCGGCAAATGCGGGTACGGTTGCCGCGAGCAACATCAGCGCGGAAAGGATTCTTATCATAAAACGGGAATTATTCATCATTTTGCTGTTATTCTGCAACAAAGATAGGACAAATTGTTACAAAAAATTGGCCGTAAATAAATTTTTACCTACATTTGCATCCCCAAGAAAAAGGAGGTGTATTAGCAAATGATTATCGTACAGGTTAAAGAAGGCGAAAACATCGAGAAGGCGCTGAAAAAATTCAAGCGTAAGTTCGAGAAGACGGGCATCATCCGTGAGCTCAGGAGCCGCAAGACTTTCGAGAAGCCTTCAGTGAAGCGCCGTGAACAGCGCAACAAGGCCATCTACGTTCAGCAGATGCAACTCCGTGACGAGATGTAATTCATCCGTCTTGAGATTATCAGGCGCGGCAGAAAAGTCGCGCCTGTATTATAAAAAGCAAACCAATGATTACTGAAGAACAGGCTAAATCACATATCCGCGACCTTCTGGAGTTCGTGGGCGAAGATCCGGACAGGGTCGGACTGCAGGAGACCCCGGATCGCATCGTAAGGATGTTCAAGGAGATGTTCCGGGGCTATGATCCGGAGCAGAAGCCTGTCATTACTACTTTCCCAAACGGGCAGGACGGTATCGTCTATGACAATATGATCGTGGACCACGGTAACTTCTACTCGGTTTGCGAGCATCATTGCCGCACTTTCTTCGGAGAGTACTGGTTTGCGTATATTCCCAATAATTATGGCCGCATCCTCGGGCTCTCCAAAATTGCCCGCGTAGTGGATTACTGCGCTGCAAGGATGCAGGTCCAGGAGCGTCTCGTTCACGATGTCGTAGAGATGCTCTCAGATGCACTCGGGGATGAATATCCGCCGCAAGGTATGGCCCTCGTGATGAAGGCCCGCCATATGTGCAAGGAGAGCCGGGGCGCCCGCAAGGAGGGCGAGATGGTCTCCACGTGCCTGACAGGCATCTTCCGCCGCGATCCCCGTACCCGCGACGAATTCCTTTCCTATACCCGTAAAGGTTAATCCTTTCCTTTGACCGCCGGCTGGCCCACGCGCCTCGAAGTTATACTTTAAAGTGCGGTTAGTTGGTACTAAATTGAACCGACCTACCGCAAAAAGGGCCGTTTTTGCGGTTACTTGGCACCATTTCATACCGACC
>CAMZIP010000147.1 GCA_947307265.1 uncultured Bacteroidales bacterium
GTAGGAGTGCTGAGAATCTGATATGCTTTCAAAGTGGCTTCGGTAGTCTCCGCCGCCATCAGGCCGTTAACCTGAAGGTGCAGCACAAGCAGATGCAGGGCAGCCGCGCCAAGTCCCGTCACAAAATAGAAAACCAGGAACTTCTTGGTGCCCCAGACGCGTTCCAACGGCATTCCGAACATCATCAGCGTGTACATATTGAAGAAGATGTGCCAGAAGTCGCCGTGCATAAACATATGCGTCACGACCTGCCAGGGATGGAAAAACGGAGAGCCCAGCGGAAACAGCGCGAATTGCGTGTACATTGTTTCCGTGTTGAAACGCGACGCAATCCAGATCAGGAAATTGATGATGACCAGATTTCGTACGGCAGGCGTAAATGATTGCCGGAAGGAACCCCCTCCGGAATAACCGAATATACTCATAGTCTTTTCTCCAATTCGTCAAATGATATGACAGCCATAGTCTTGCGACCGTCCGGAGTCAGCATCGGATGATGGCAGAGCATCAGTTCGTCCACCAGCAGGCGGGCCTCGTCTTCAGTAATGTCTCCACGGCGGCAGGCTGCGGCCGAACGGGCCATCGAAGCCGCCATTTTGGACTGTCCGTCCTCTGCAGGGTCTTCGTCACGCAATACCGCCAGCAGTTCTTCTACTGCGGCACGGACGCTTGCCTCATCCGCAGGATGACCGGCAGGAATGCCATAGACCGCGACTGTACCGGAACCGAAACTCCGTATGTCAAACCCCCACTCTTCCTGCGAACCGTCACCGTCGCAAAGCGTCGCGCAATCCTCCGGCGGAAGTTCGATGGTCACGGGGAAAAGCGTTTCCTGAACGGCAGGGCGGCTGTCAAGCACCTGCTCCAGATAACGCTCGTAGAAAATTCTTTCCCGTGCACGGGAAACGCTTATCAGGGCAACGCCCTGCTCTCTCGGAGAGAGGATGTAGCGGCCTTTGAGCACCAGCAGACCGCCGGCTGCGGGGATGCCCTCTTCGCCAAATAGCCGTCCCGGAGCGTCATCCACCGGCCACTGTTCCTGTTCGAATCCGGCTTCAGGCTTATCAACGGGGCCCATCTCGAAGGGATTGAACAGCGGCGAGTAATCCATCCTCGGAGGCTTTACCGTACCGGAAAGCCGCATCGTGGACTGAATGGTCGGAATCTCAGGCGCCCCCTTCAGGTCGAAATCGATGGTCGGCATCAGGGAGTTGCGGCCCAGACCTTCTCGCACACAGGCCGTCAGTATCTCGAATATTACCGTCTCGTCCTCAAATTTGACCTCCGTCTTGGACGGATGGATATTGACGTCCATCCGCTGGGGATCCATCTCCATATAGAGGAAATAACTTGGGGTATAGCCTTCCGGGACGAGTTTCTCGTACGGCTTGCAGACAGCTTTGTTGAGATATGCCGAACGGAAATATCGGCCGTTGATGAACATAAACTGGCTGCCAGCCGTCTTGCGTGCATCTTCGGGAGCCCCGATATAGCCGTGAATCCGCACCAGCGAGGTGTCGGTTGCCACGTCCGTCAGGCCGCCGGAGACTTCGCGGCCGAAAATGTCGTGGATACGACGCTTCTCATTTGCCACCGGGCGCAGATCATATAGGTCGCGGCCGTTGGAAATGAGTTTCAGGCTGAGCGAAGGCCGTGTCAGCGCAACGCGCAGGAATTCAGTCGTGATATGCTTCAGTTCGGCGTTGTCGCTCTTGAGGAATTTGCGGCGTGCCGGGACATTGTAGAACAGGTTGCGCACTATGAAATTGCAACCCTGAGGTGCGGCGGCAGGCTGCTGCGAAACAAGTTTCGAGGCTGCCATTACAGTCTCGGTGCCGATGCTCTCGCCTTCGCGGCAGGTTTTGAGCGTCACTTCGGCCACTGCCGCAATGGAGGGCAGCGCCTCGCCTCGGAAACCGAATGTCGAAATGCGTTCGAGATCTTCCGCACTGGCAATTTTGGACGTTGCGTGCCGTTCGAAGCATAGTTTTGCCTCTTCGGCGGTCATACCGCAGCCGTCGTCTATCACCTGAATGAGCGTGCGGCCGGCATCTGTAACTATGACCGTTATCTGCTCCGCTCCGGCATCTACCGCATTCTCCATCAGTTCTTTGACGACTGATGCGGGACGGGTGACCACTTCGCCGGCAGCGATGAGGTTGGATATGTTTTCCGGAAGGACCTGCAGCATCTATTTGAGGATTTTCAAAAAGCCTTCGGCCAGGTAATACACTACGACGAATGCGGCCGCGATGGTGATAAGCGTGAGCAGCGTCTTGATCTTAGCATTGCCGGCGGTTGCGCGGTTTTCCTCGATGCTGCGCTGGAACGAGCCGCGGATGCTCTCGCCCGGCACATAACGTTTGTGGGGCTCAATCCCTTCCTCGCGCGCCTCGGCTTCGGCCTTCAATTTGCCTTCGGGCGTCTTGCCGTACTTCTCATAGAGCTGTTCGAGCCGCTCTTTGTGCGGATCGTAATAGCGTGGCCTGTAATTGAAAACCCTATGTTGCGGGGTGCTGAAAAAACTGAGTCTGAGTCCCATATCGGTCGTATTTGATACAAAGATAATAATTCTTATTTTTGTCTCCCACAAAACCTTGCGAGTTATGGCAGATTTCAGGATTGGCAACGGATATGACATCCATCGTCTGGCAGAAGGACTTACGCTCACTATAGGCGGAGTCAAGATTCCGCACACTAAAGGATGCGTGGCACATTCAGACGGCGACGTGGCGATTCACGCACTTTGCGACGCCCTGCTGGGCGCTCTGGCACTCGGCGATATAGGGCATTTCTTCCCCGATACGGATGAGGCTTACCGCGGAATCGACAGCAAAATCCTGCTGCAGCGCGTGATGGATCTTGTCCGCAAGGCCGGTTATACCCCTTGCAATGCTGATATCACACTGCTTCTACAGAAACCGAAAATCGCACCCTACATTCCTCAGATGCGCGCCGCCCTGGCTCCGCTGATGGATCTCGGCGAGGATTGCGTCTCGGTCAAGGCCACCACTATGGAGCGCCTCGGACCTATTGGCGCTGAGGAGGGTGTGGCGGCTTATGCAACAATTTTGTTGCAAAAAAAATCGGAGTATTAAAATATTTTTATACCTTTGCACTCCCACTGAGGTCTGGTGTAATGGCAGCACAAGAGATTCTGGT
>CAMZIP010000148.1 GCA_947307265.1 uncultured Bacteroidales bacterium
GAGAATATCGGTTGCGATGTTGCGGATGTCTTCGGTCGTCAGGCCGAGGAGTCGCTCGGCAGCGTTGGTCATACTCTCCGATTCGGTCGAGATACCGACGGTAAAGCGGCAGGGCACGTCGACGCGGATATTCTGCTTTGAGAGAGCGTTGGTCAGGTTGCACTCGATCGAAATAGGAGTCAGGTCGAGGAATGCATAGCTCTGGAAGACAGGCCAGATGAATGATGCACCGCCGTGGATGCACTTGGCGGAAGCGTGGCGGCCGGTCTTACCGTAGATGACCAGAATCTTGTCTGAAGGACAGCGCTTGTACCTTTTCAGAATGGCCGTAAAGGTTACAAACAGCACGAAAACGATGATCAGAATGAGATAAAGTTCCATATTGTTTTGTTTTAGATGATTTCTACTTCATTGGGTTCCACCAGGAGGGTGGTGGTGTTGACTACGTCCACGACATGAATGGCGGTGCCGGTGCGGAGGGTGTCGCCGTCCGTGACTGCGTCATACTCGCGGACCGATTCGTTGATGACGATCTGCACCTTGCCTTCGCCGGAACGCTGTGCGGGGATGGTCAGATAGACGGTGCCCTGGCAGCCAACTGCCGACTTGAAAATGTTGATGTTGCCGGACTGCTGCATCTTGCCCAGACCGCGGAAAAGCATCATCACCAGGAATACGAGGATGAATCCGACCAGGATGGAGACCAGCATCAGTACTCCGGTGGAGGCGATGGAGCCGCGAAGCAGCACTGCCGTCCAGCCGAAGCCCAGGAAGAAGTTGACGAAGTTGCGCAGCGTCAGCAGATTCATTCCGGTACTGTGGTCCACCGTAGCGTCGCTGTCGGTATCTGCGATATCGGGAGCGTCGGCATCCGTGTTGAGGTCGAAGTCAGCGTCGTGACTTGCGCCGAGGAATGTCATTACCGTCTGAATGACGAAAATAAGCGATGAAGCGAGCGTAATCGCCCAGAGAATCTTCATCATAATGTCAAGTGAGTTCCACCATTCAATCATAGCAGGATTATTTGAGATGTTTTCGCAAACATAATAAAAATTTATCGAAATACAATAAAAATTATTGTTTTTTCGGCAAATTTATTTCGATGCGATGCTGCTCGGTTTGATGAGGTGGCTCCAGGTCTGCGTGAGCAGCATACCGAAGCGGTTTTCGCGGAAGATGAGGCTCTGTTTCCACTCGTTGGCTTTCCAGCGGCGGAACTTGAACCGGATGATGGGCAGGAAGCCGTCGGGGGACTGCTCGTTGAACTCGGGCACCTCTATATCCTGCAGGACGCGCCGCTTAAGTTCGCGGTCCACCGGCAGGGCGGGGAAGTGCGAGGCGTCGAATCCCAGGTCTTCGATGCAGATGGCGTCGAGGCAGGCCATAAACTGCGTCATACTGAACTGCTCCAGGACCGGCAGTACGCGGTCCCAGTGGATGCTGTCGTGATAACGTGCGACGAACGTGCCCCAGTCCAGCACGTGGCGGAGAAGAATCTCTACCGACGCAAAGTGGCTGGCGGCGTGACGGAGCAGGAAGAGGGCATTGAAATCGGGATTCGGCAGCCAGACGGGTATGCCGGACACCTCTATTTGTTCGGGATCCAACGGAGCCCACTCCTTGAGGATCTTCTCGAACCTGGCGCTGCTGCGGTGAGAATAGACCTCTATGAAGTCATAGTGGTGCTCCACCATAAATCCGTGCGTGTAGAATACGGTGTGGTGATGATGCGTGCGGTCGATTTTGACGTGCTTGAGCCGTTCCAGCGCTTCATCCGCCTCTGCGTGGCGTCCGAATGTCCAGATGTCGAAATCTCCGGTAGGGCGATGCGAGGGAACGGGGTAATTGAGGCTCAGCCCGTACCCCTTGAGAATCATCATTCTGAAGCCGTTCTTGTCATAGAACCGGGCGAGCCCTGCAAGCGCTTTAGTATAGTCCTCGTACTTGAGTTCGTAGTGCTGGAGAGTGCGTACCAGGAACCTGTCGCGGAGTTCCATATCAGGTTCGCGTCCGTTGAGAAGATCTTCCTGCTCGAGGGCGAGAATGCCGTCCATAACGATGGCCGACAGGCGGTGCTGAACGGCTGCTTCCTCCACCTCCTTCCAGGGGATGGATTCCGGCAGTTGGCGCGCGGTTTCCTCCGGTGTCGAGTGCCCCATACCGAGGCGCACGAGAGCCATAAGCGATGACCAGATATTATTGTCGAGATTCCTCATAATGCTCTCGCAAAAATACATATTCTTGTCAATATTTTCTGTAAATTTGTAACCGTTTTTAAACGTTTATACACGCCTACGTAAATGTCCTCGTCCGTACGTCAACTAATGCTCCCGGTGCTTGTGCTGGCAGTGTCCCTTTTGTTTTCCGAGCAGCCCTGCGGGGCACAGCAATATCGCAGTGTCTCTTATGACCGGCAGTCCCTGCTGGTGGTCCCCAAGGTAGAAGAGGTACAGCTGGACGAGGAGTTCCATCACCGTCCTCCGCAGGTGCCGGAGTATGTCGTCTTTGCGGGCGATACCTTCCGCTTCGACCGTCAGGACCTTCGGGAGAGAATGGACCGCGAACTGATAGCATTTACGTATATGCACGCCACCACGACGCTGATGCTCAAGCGCTCGCGCAGGTTCTTCGCACGCGTCGAGCCGATTCTCCGCAACAACGACATCCCCACGGATCTGAAGTACCTGATGGTCATCGAGAGCAATCTCGATCCAAAGGAGCGTTCGACCTTAGGTGCGGCAGTGCTTTGGCAATTTATGAAGGCCACCGGTCAGCATTACGGACTGGAGGTCGGCAACGAGGTGGATGAACGTTACAATATCGAGAAGGCCACCGCCGCGGCGTGCCTCTATCTCGGCGAGTCGTTCTCGATGTTCGGCGATTGGATGACGGCTGCCGCAAGTGATAACCACGGTCAGGATAACGTCCGCAAGCGTCTTGAGGCCCAGCATCAGAAGCGTGCCTTCGACCTCTGGATGCCGGAGGAGACCACCCGCTATATGTTCCGCATCCTCGCGGCCAAGATGCTCTTCGAAGATCCCGCCGCCTTCGGATTCGATATCCGGGACGAAGAATATTATCCGGTGGATGAATTTTCGCATCGTGTTATCGTCAGGGGTGA
>CAMZIP010000149.1 GCA_947307265.1 uncultured Bacteroidales bacterium
CGGTATGAAATGGTACCAACTAACCGCAAAAACGGCCCTTTTTGCGGTAGGTCGGCTCAAAATTGTACCAACTAACCGCACTTTAAAGTATAACTTCGAGGCGCGGGCAGCAGGCGATTTAAGGAAATATATCAGGCGGTGATAATGGGACGCCAATCGACGGGGGCGGTGACGGTCATCTCTTCCTTGCGGACGGGATGGACGAATGTCACCGTGCGGGCGTGAAGGCTGATGCTGCCGTCGGGATTGGAACGCGGAGCGCCGTACTTGAGGTCACCCTTGATGGGCCATCCTGCCGCCGCAAGCTGGCAGCGGATCTGATGATGACGACCGGTGAGAAGTTCAACTTCTACGAGAAAATAACGCTGCGTCTCCTGGATGAGGCGATACTTCAGGCGCGCTTCCTTGACAGCGCCCGGACCGCCGGAAATGCCGCCGTGCCCGGTTAGGTGCATCGCAGCCTCGCGCGTTTTGGCAGCATAGGATTTGTTCTGTTTTTCGTTGCGGACAAGGAAATGAACCAGCATTCCCTCCGCAGGTTCGGGCTTCACGGTCGTGAGCGCCCAGTAAGTCTTGTGAACTGTCCCGTCACGGAATGCGGCATTGAGCCGTTCCAGACATTTGGAAGTCTTCGCAAAAAGGCAGATGCCGCTGACGGGGCGGTCGAGGCGATGCGGCACGCCTACGAAGACTTGACCCGGTTTATTGTCCCGCTTAGCGATAAATGCCTTGAGCAATTCGCTGAGCGGGACATCACCGGTCTTGTCGCCCTGGACAATCTCGCCGCTGCGTTTATTGAAAACTATCAGATGATTGTCTTCGTAGAGAATTCGCGAAGCGATATCTTCGCTGATTTCCGCAGGCAGTTCGGGGTAGATCATCTCAGGACGGATATTAGATTAGCGTGCCTTGCCGTTTGAACCAAGCACGTGGACAATCTTCCAGGCGTAGAGCTTCTTCATCTCGTCGCGTGCAGGACCGAGGTACTTGCGAGGGTCAAACTCGCCGGGCTTCTCAGCCAGCACTTTGCGGATGGTAGCGGTCATTGCAAGACGTGAATCGGAGTCGATGTTGATCTTGCAGACAGCGCTCTTGGCAGCCTTGCGGAGCTGATCCTCAGGAATACCGACAGCATCCGGCATCTTGCCGCCGTAGGTGTCGATCATCTTGACATACTCCTGCGGGACGGATGACGAACCGTGCAGCACGATGGGGAAGCCGGGGAGCTTCTTCTCGATAGCCTTGAGCACATTGAATGCCAACGGCGGCGGAACGAGCAGGCCGGTCTTGGGGTCGCGCTTGCACTGCTCCGGACGGAACTTGTATGCGCCGTGGCTCGTACCGATGGAGATAGCGAGTGAATCGCAACCGGTACGCTTTACGAAGTCGATGACTTCCTCAGGACGGGTGTAGTGAGACTCTTCTGCGCTGACCTCATCCTCGACGCCTGCCAGCACGCCAAGCTCCGCCTCGACAGTCACGTCATAGCGGTGAGCATAGCGGACAACCTTGCGCGTCAGAGCGATATTCTCTTCGTAAGGCAGTGCGCTGCCGTCGATCATCACGGATGAGAAACCCATCTTGATGCAGCTCTGGCAGGTCTCGAAGGTGTCACCGTGGTCGAGGTGAAGCACGATCTGGGGACGCTTCCAGCCAAGTTCCTTTGCATACTGCACTGCACCTTCTGCCATATAACGCAGCAGCGTCTGGTTGGCATAGTTGCGTGCGCCCTTGGACACCTGGAGGATGACCGGGCTGCGGGTTTCTGCAGAAGCCTGGATGATGGCCTGCAGCTGTTCCATATTATTGAAATTGAATGCGGGGATGGCGTAGCCACCTTTGACGGCCTTGGCGAACATTTCGCGGGTGTTGACCAGGCCAATTTCTTTGTATGATACCATAAAGAAAAAAGTTAGTGTTCTAAACTAAATCCTGCCTTGACGGCATTTTTACAAATGTACGGATTATTTCATAACTTTGTCCTGAAAAACGGTATTATCATAAAATGGAACACGGCAAAGTCATTATATTTTCCGCCCCCTCCGGCTCCGGCAAAAGCACGGTAGTGAAGCATCTGCTCGATACTTTCGATATCTTCGAACTCTCTGTTTCAGCTACTTCGCGTGCGCCGCGCGGTCAGGAGCAGAACGGTCGCGAGTATTATTTCATCACTCCGGACGAATTCCGCGCAAGAATTGCGGCGGATGAGTTCGTAGAGCACGAGGAAGTTTACGGAGGCGTTTATTACGGTACGCTCAAATCCGAGATGAAGCGAATCTGGGACAAGGGACACGTCATCCTGTTCGACGTGGACGTCAAGGGCGGCGTCAATCTCAAACGCATTTTCGGCGATGACGCCTGCTCCGTTTTCATCAGCGTGCCTTCGATCGACGTACTCCGCCAGAGACTGCTGACGCGCGCAACGGATTCGGCCGCGGCTATCGAAGAGCGCGTGCGCAAGGCTGCCGAAGAGATGGCCTACGCACCTCAGTTCGACCATATTCTCGTCAATGACGATCTGACACTTTGCCTGCAGCAGGCCGATGCGCTGGTGCAGGATTTCCTGAAACTCTAAATGTCCCGGCAAAATTCTCCGCGCCGCAGGGTAGCCCTGTTTTTCGGCTCGTTCAACCCGCTGCACATCGGGCATTATGAGATTATGCGCCACGTGCTGGCAAATGGGGATGCCGACGAGTTGCGTCTGATCGTTACACCGAAGAATCCTTCGGGCAAGGCCGATCTTGCAGATGCTAATGTCCGTCTGGAGAATGCGCGCCGCGCCATCCGCAAACGCCGGCTGAACGTGACGGTTTCCGATGTCGAATTTCATCTTCCGGAGCCGACTTATACCATTCAGACACTCGAATATCTGGACGAGACCGAGCCGGATGCACAGCATATCCTTGTCATCGGCGCCGACAATCTGGCGTCGCTGTCACGCTGGTACCGTTATCAGGATCTGATCGACAAATACGAGATCTGGGTGTATCCGCGCGCCGGGGTCGATCTCGAGAGCGAATGTGCACGTCACAATGCCGCCAGCTCCCTCAAGCGCATCATCCCCCTCGACGGTCCCCTCTGGGACATCTCCTCCACCCGCATCCGCCAGGCCG
>CAMZIP010000150.1 GCA_947307265.1 uncultured Bacteroidales bacterium
AATACGGAAGAAGATTTCCGTAAACTCGACGAGCACCTCGCACTTTTCGCCTCTATTTTCAACTGATCAGATGAATTACGTAACAGCCGACGAAGCGGTACAACTCGTACGCAGCGGTGACAGCATCGTCTGCCAGGGCAGCACTTCAGTTCCTGTCATACTGCAGGAGGCGCTTGCCCGCCGTGCGGGAGAACTCCGCGACGTCAAAATCATATCCGGATTCAACATTACCGAAGGCACAGCGCCGTTCTGCAAACCCGAATTCAAGGACTCGTTCCTCGTCAACAGCATATTTGTCTGCGGCGACCAGCGCGCCCATATAGATGCGGGTTACGGCAGTATGACGCCCTGCTTCCTTGGCGAAGTGCCGTTTATGTTCCGCAGCCGCCAGATTCCGGTGGACGTGGCGTTTATCAACTGCTCGCTTCCTGACGAAAACGGCTACTGCAGTTACGGTATCTCCGCGGACATCGTAGCTTCGGCAATCGAATGTGCGCGAGTCGTAATCGCACAGGTCAACGAGAGCATTCCCTACCTGTACGGCGACTGCCTTATCCACGAATCCAAAATTGCGGCAGCTGTGCGCTGCAACGTCCCGCCCATCGGCCTGCAGTTCGGGGAACCGACTGCCATCGAGGCTGCGATCGGCGCAAACGTGGCAGCGGAGATTCCGGACGGAGCAACCCTCCAGATCGGCGTGGGTGGCATTCCCAACGCCATCCTGAACGGCATCCGCAACCATAAGCATCTCGGCCTCCATACCGAGGCTATGACCGACGGCGTGATCCGCCTGATCAAGGAAGGCGTCATCGACAATTCGCTCAAAAAGGTCCGGCCGGGCGTCAGTGTGGCTTCCCTCGCACTCGGATCGACTGGTATGTACGAATTCATCGACCACAACCGCGAGATGGAATTTTTCGACGTGGCCTATACCAACAATCCGTTTATCATAGCACAGAATCCGCGTGCCTGCGCAATCAATTCGGCTCTTGAAGTCGATCTTACAGGCCAGGTCTGCGCAGACTCCATCGGAGAGCATATCTTCTCCGGCGTAGGCGGCCAGCACGACTTTATGTACGGATGTTCGCTGTCCGAAGGCGGCAAGACCTTCATCTGCCTGCCTTCGCGCACCAACAAAGGCAAGGCGAAGATTGTCCCTACCCTCACTCCCGGCGCCGGCGTCGTAACCACCCGCTTCCAGACTCAGTATGTCGCAACCGAGCACGGTATCGCATACCTGCGCGACAAGAATCTGGCCCAGCGTGCAAAGGCTCTCATCGCCATCGCCCATCCGGACGACCGCGAAGCGCTTGAAGAAGCAGCCTGCAAGAGATTCGGTTATAGTTTTCTCAGGCTGAAAGCCTAAAGGAGTCCACCAAACGGCATTATGACGGCGTTGCGCACTTCTCGCAGCGCCGTCCATTTTTTCACCTCCGAGGGAAGCACTTCGTGACTGGTGGAAATGTCGTCGAAGAAAATCTGTTTCATCTGCGAAGCCGCCTCGTCGTCATATATAATAACGTTCATCTCGTACTGAATATAAATGCTTCGCAGGTCGAGATTGTATGAGCCGATGCAGGACAGGTAATCGTCGCAGACGAAGGTCTTTGCGTGCAGAATTGAATGCGGCCACTCGTAAATGCGAATTCCTGCCGCAAGCAGGCGCTTGTAGTAATGTTCTGCCGACCATTTCATAAGAAACACGTCGTTCTCGCCGGGGAACAGGACGCGCACATCCACTCCCCTTCGTGAGGCATTCATCATTGCATCGAGAATAGCATCAGTCGGCAGGAAATACGGATCTGTAATATAGAAATAGTCTTTTGCTTCATTCAGGGCCATAATGTATGACTCTTCCGTAGGATATATGCCGTCCTCAGGATCTTCCGGAACGATCTGCACCGTCTTGCCGCGAAGCGCAGAATTCGACATAGCCTTTCTCGCGGCCTGCATCGCCTCCGGCGAAGGCCGTTTTACCGGGCCGGGGTCAATACCTTTCATACGCCAGTCAGAAACGAATATGCGTCCCATATCCATTACTGCAGGACCGGTAATCATAATGTCGGTATCCCGCCAGTCGTCGAAATATTCGTTGCGGATATTGCGCCCGCCGGTCACTGCGGTCACCGCGTCGCGGTAGAATAACTTGCGGTGGTTGCGGCTGTTGAAATTGACGAGATTATTGAAAAACCTGGAGCGGTCGTGCCACTCGAGAATCTGAACTTCTTCGGGCGCGAGAGCATAAAGACGGGCCAGTTCCTTGCGCGGAATCTTGTCCGATTCGACCAGCAGGCGGCAATCAAGACCTTCGGACGCTTTCCGGCAAAAGCCCTCGTAAACGGGCGCGGAAAGACTGTCGGCCACGAAACTGTAATACTGCATCCAGATGGTTTCGCGGGACAGTTCGATCTGCTCGAGAAAAATGTCTTTGCGACGTTTTGGAACTGTTATTATCTCCAGGTCGTTGTCAGGCACTGGAGCATATCCGTTGAGGCTCGCAAGCCGCTGCGCCAGAGGCCGCCAGCGCTCCCTGACATTCGATACCGAAGGATAATCCTGCTTTGGATCGCGCGCCTCGGCATAAACACCACAGGCAGCCACGGTAAACGCGGCTGCCAGCACGATAACTAACCTTTGCAGGCGGATAAACACTCTTAGTCCTTGTTCTGGGTGTTAGGATCGATTCCCAGGAATCCGTTGACTACGGAACCTGCATCCTCGAGAATCTTGCCGACCTCATCGACTGCATCCTCGAGAGTGGAGTTGACATAGAGGCGCTTGTAACGGCCGATGGCCTCGCCCACTGCATCGCGCTCTTCTTCGGTAAGGGTATCGCGTACCGAATCGTACTCTTCCTTGAGTGTCTGGAACTCTGCATCAGCCTTGTCCCAATCAGCCTTGGTATAATCGGAGCAGGATGCCTCGACCTTATCTACGAATGTAACAAAACGATCTGCGATAGGTTTCTGGCAGCCGATCGCCAAAACTGCCACTGCGCACAGTGTAAGTGCCGTCTGGAGCATCTTTTTCATAAGAAAAATATAATTTCTGTTATGTTGTTCTGTCCTTCAAAATTAACAATTTTTTCGCTAACT
>CAMZIP010000151.1 GCA_947307265.1 uncultured Bacteroidales bacterium
TTAAAAGCAGACATTGCCAGACACATCGACATCGTCGCTAGGCTGGGATTATACACGGAAGCACCTTTCTCAAAATAGTCATCCTGGAAATAATACTTGGTCCTGTAGTCGGCCATTCCGTTTATAGATGCGTAATCGCTCTCCCCGGCAGTTCCCGCAACAATCTCCTGCGTCATCTGACCGAACGTGAACGTAAACTCTTCAATGTCATAAACCGGATAATAGCAATTCTCGCTCGCAATGTCCCTGAGAACATTCTGGAACAACTGCGCCACCGGCCGCACAGCCTCAGGGCACTCGTTCATCATTTTCGTAATACCGATGCTGTAAATCTTCGTGCCTGTTCGCTTGATCGATTCAGCATACTCATATGCTTTGTTGGAGTACGCATAAATGTAGATTCCGGAATCGGAGTTTCTCCAGTTTCCGCCGACGGAGCTTCCGCTCCAATGGCCTGTAGGATTGTATTCCCCGCTGTTAACCATTCCCGAAGAAACCAGGATCAGCGATTTCACGGATGCGACATCCGCAACACTGTCAAGTTTTTCCTTCGCAGTTTTCAGTGCCTCGCTCATATTTTTCGAGCCGCCATCCTGCCACATATTCTGAATCGAGGACTTCAGCAAAGCGTAGTCGTTCGTGAACTCACATACCGTGGTCGCATAAGTGCCGTATGAGATGATTGATACATATACATCATCAATACTGTTCTCCAGCGTTTCCGCAAACTTCAGTGCGGATTCTTTCACCTCAGCAACCGGTGAACTCGCGGTACACAGTATCTGTGTCTTGGTACTGTCATAAAAGTCGGAGTATCCCGATGTATCCAGCACCATCACGATATGGCGCTTTACACCTGCCGCCTTCGCCTGCTTAGGTCCGATTGTCGAAAGCAACAAAGCCATACAGATAAACACTGCCGCTACGCGCTTTCCGATGTCGACAACCAAGTGTCGAATCGTTCTTTTCATTCTTTACACCCTCCTGTAAATTTGTTATTAACACCGTGAGTTCCGGGTCCATAATGCCCCCAAGGCCCGAAGCTCGTGCGTCTACTAGTATAACATTTAAAAGTTTCCAACAGCAGAACATAACATATTATTTTTATAAAGAATCTGTAAATTATTTGTAAATACACTGCTGCTATCTCGTCTTTTCGTAGGTTGTTATATAAATATTATACGAACCGTAGAAAAAGCGAGCCGCCGGAGACCGGCGACTCGCTTCGTGTTACTAATCAATTCACTTTTATGTCATCGGAAAATGATCAACCTATTTTCCGGAGACCGTGAAGTCCTTCGGGTAAGCACCGGAACCGTTCTTACCTCGCCGGATCCTCGGTCCCGTCTTCGCCGATCCATTTGGATGCGGCCTCGCGTGCAATGTGTCCCTCCTCCACGAGCGTCGTGATACAGTTGATGCAATAATTTCGGTTGTACCCCTCGACGCCGCTGTCAAGCGCCTTGCCGAACCAGTTCAGCACCTGATCGTAATCCTGCTCCACACCGTTGCCGTACCAATACGCCTCCCCGAGCAGGAGCATACACGGTACCGACCCTGCCTCAGCGCCCTTAAGCGCATACCGGCATACCTTCTCGGGGTTCTTGGCGGTTGCGTCCGAATCATACTTGTACGCCAGAAAATAATACTCGTCGGCGGTCAGTTTCTCCCCGGCCCCGTCATTGTACGCCAGTTCGAGGTAGCTAAGCGCCTTCTCCTCGTTGACTCCGCTTTTCGCTTTGCCCTCCAGGCAGATCGTTCCGATCCGGTAGTACGCGTCCGTGCCTGTGTAACCGGCTTCCACCGCCTTCAGATAGCACGCGAGCGCGCTGTCGTAATCACCCGCGCGGTAACTCGCTTCCCCCCGCTCGAAGAACACGATGCTCTCGTTCGGCACCGGAGTGTTCGTCACGGTTTCATTGCCCGTCTTCCCGTTCTCCGAGCCGAACGGCTTGAGAATCACCAAAAGGACTGCCGCGATCGCAAGCACCGCTGCCGCTGTGATGAGAACAACGGGCCACATTTTCCGGCTCTTCTGCGTCGGTTTCGCAGGCACTGTCTCGCGCTCCGTCCCGCTGAGGATCAGCTGCACGTGGCGTGAAGTGTTGGATTCATCGGTGAACAGAAGAACGAAAACCTTCGCGGCGTGGATTCCCTCCTTGATGGCCGCGACCCACTCCGTGCCCGGGATGATGTCCCGCGGCGCATACCAACACCGGATCCCGTTCCGCTCGAAGTCGGCGACCACGGCATCCGCCACGCTTTTATTTTTCGACGAATAGCTTATAAAAACATCTGCTCTGGCTCTATCTTCCACTGTTCCCGGAGCCCCGGCGCGCGGGGCTTTCCTTTCGCGTGTTCTTTCTTTTTGATCAGTTGCATTTGGCGGAAAATGTCTCTATGTACTTCATCGTGAACGACTTCATATTGCCGTCGTAATCGAGCAATGCCGCTTCCTCCTCGTGGAGCCACGCGATCGTGTCGTTCAGGCCCCAGGTCGTGAAGACCTCGATGCCGTACCGGCGGGCTACCTCCGGAAAATTCTCGAATATGGACGTCTGTATCTCCTTCGTGCTGTGGTTGCTCACGTCAAACTCCGTGACTTCCAACTCAACATCCAACCCACGCAGGAACTCGAACATCTGCTCCATATACTCGCGTGTCTCGCACGCCGAGCCCCAAAAATGGCACTGCATTCCGAATCCGTCGATCAGCCTGACTCCGCGCTCGCGCTCGTACTCCCTGATCCGGTCGATCACCGTCTTGAAGATGAGCTGCTTCTCGCGGTTGCCCTCGTTGTTGTCGTTGTAGAACAGTTCTGCCAGATCTTGATCAGGTCGACGGTCAGATAGCCGATACTGCTCCCGAACTTCCTCATCCGTGTAATCCTCCCCTCATTCTCACCAGGCGCGGTACCGTCCCGCGAGCGCCAGCAGCGAGAAAATGTACAGGCAGTTGTCGTAGTAACGGCGGCCGCCCTTGCGCAGCGGCTGGTTCCAGAACCACTCGACCCAGCGTTTGGCGATCGCAAAATCGCTGTCGGGATCGTCGCTGTACGGCACCGTCAGCGCGCT
>CAMZIP010000152.1 GCA_947307265.1 uncultured Bacteroidales bacterium
AGGGCGAGATTCATCTCCGTGCCACCTCTCTCAACAAGTACGACAATCTCTTTCAGGGCAAGACTCCGAAAGCCGGACCGCATTTCTATTTCCTGGTAACCGATAATTTCGATGCCGAAAATGAACTGGATGCAGTCCGCAAGACGCTTCCCGAGCCCCTGCGTTTCGACATAGTCATTTCCCAGCACAACAGTTACTGGGGCCGGATTCTCGACTGGATTCTCTTCCCCGTGCTGCTTATCGTTATGTGGCTGATAATGTTCCGCCCGATGCGAAATATGGGCGGCGGTGGCGGCATCGGCGGTGCAGGCATTTTCAATGTCGGCAAGACGCAGGCGCAGCTCTACGACAAGAGCGGCAGCGCGCAGAAAGTTACCTTCAAGGATGTCGCAGGCCTCGAGGAGGCGAAGGTGGAAGTTATGGAGATCGTGGATTTCCTCCGCAATCCCAAGAAATATACCGCTCTGGGCGGCAAGATTCCCAAGGGCGCACTGCTCGTAGGCCCTCCGGGCACCGGTAAGACGCTGCTGGCGAAGGCCGTGGCAGGTGAGGCGGACGTTCCGTTCTTCTCCATTTCCGGTTCCGATTTCGTGGAAATGTTCGTCGGTGTGGGTGCTTCCCGCGTCCGCGACCTGTTCCGCCAGGCAAAGGAAAAGGCACCGTGCATCGTGTTTATCGACGAGATCGACGCAGTGGGCCGCGCCCGCAGCCGCAATGCCGGATTTACCTCGAATGACGAGCGCGAGAATACTCTCAACCAGCTGCTTACGGAAATGGACGGTTTCGGTTCCAATTCGGGCGTCATCATCCTTGCAGCTACCAACCGTGCCGATATTCTCGACAAGGCTCTGATGCGTGCCGGCCGTTTCGACCGCCAGATTCACGTGGACCTGCCGGAACTTAAGGAACGCCTCGAGATTTTCAAGGTGCACCTTCGCAATATCAAGCTGGAAGACGGTTTCCAGATCGATTTCCTCGCACGTCATACTCCCGGTTTCTCGGGTGCCGATATAGCGAATGTCTGCAATGAGGCAGCGCTGATAGCAGCCCGCCATTCGCGTCCCGCGGTAGGCAAGCAGGACTTCCTGGATGCCATAGACCGCATCGTAGGCGGACTCGAGCGCAAGAGCAAGATCATCACCGATCAGGAGAAGCGTACCATCGCGCATCACGAGGCCGGCCACGCTACCGTAAGTTGGCTCCTGCCGAATGCCATTCCGCTGCTCAAGGTAACGATCATCCCTCGCGGACAGGCTCTCGGCGCTGCGTGGTACCTGCCTGAAGAACGCCAGCTCACCAATGTCGCTCAGATCAAGGACGAAATGGCCGCTACCATCGCCGGTCGCGTGGCTGAGGAACTGGTCAACGGCACCGTCTCCACCGGCGCGCTCAATGACCTCGAGAAACTTACCCGCCAGGCTTATGCTATGGTGTCCTATTTCGGTATGAGCGAAGCCGTCGGCAATATCTCTTACTACGATTCGACCGGGGCGCGCGAGATGAGTCTCAACCGTCCTTACAGCGAGAAGACCGCCGAACTTATCGACAGCGAGGTGAAGGTTCTCATAGACGAGGCCCACGAAGTTGCTAAGCGAGTCCTGTCGGAGAACCGCGAAGGTTTCGAGCGACTTGCGGCTCTGCTTCTCGAGCGCGAGGTGGTATTCTCCGAAGATCTTGAAGCAATCTTCGGTCCGCGCCAGGGTGGTGTGGATCCCAACAGAATGTTGAATGAGGACCCTGTTTAAACGGACGCTGACCGGGCTGCTGTTCCTGGTGATAGTCGTGGGGCTGCTGATGTTGCCCTACGGCCTGGCGGCCCTGCTCACGTTCCTTTTCTGCGGGGCCTCCTTCGAATATTTCCGTCTTCGGGTGCCGGGTAAGTTCCTGCGCTCGAAGATCTGTGTAGTAGCAGCGGGCCTGGTGGCAATCTTCGTATTCTTCTGCCACTGGCATTGCGGCCTCGAACTGCGCTGGGCGCTTGCGGGATTCGTTCGGGGCCGATGGAAGTGAATTCTCATCGGATGTTTTCTTTCCGCTGGTATATTTCCTCCTGCCCATCCTGACGATGTTCCCGCTGGCTTTCCCCGTTCAGGGCTATGAATTCCGGCTGCTGCTCGGCATATTTATCCTGACTTGGCTGAGCGATGTCGGAGCATACATCCTTGGAATGGGTTTCGGCCAGAGGCCGGGCGCGCGCAAACTGTTCCCTGCGATTTCTCCAAAGAAGTCGTGGGCGGGCGTGTTCGGAGGCGTGCTGTTCTCGATGCTGACGGCCTGGGGCCTGTATGCGCTTGGCGGAAGTGAGTTTTTCGCCCTGCCGCACTGGCTTGCCCTGGGTGCCATCGTGACTGTTGTCGGCATCTGCGGCGACCTTTTCGAATCGCTGCTCAAACGCAATGCTGGAGTCAAGGATTCCGGACGGATTATGCCCGGTCACGGCGGCCTGCTGGACCGCTTCGACGATGTCTTTTTCGTGATGCCGGCCATTTTCGTGTATTTGAAATTGTTTTCACTGATATAAACGTTTCGAGATGAAGTATTCCATTCAGAAAGAAGGCCGCAATATCATTGCCATCAACACGCTTATCTGGATTATCGTGGCGCTGCTGTTCATTCTGCTGTGCCCGGTTGTCTGGATCAACGTTCTCGCGATATTCTTCTGTGTCTTCTTCACGTCATTTATGTTCCGCTTTTTCCGCGTGCCGAAGCGCAAACCCTTGCTTGGTGACGATCTCGTCATTGCGCCGGGCGACGGCCGCGTGGTCAAGGTAAAGGAAGAGGAGGAGATGGAATATTTCGGCGGCAAATGCATCCGCATTTCCATTTATCTCAGTTGTTTCGACGTCCACGCGACCTGGGCGCCCGTCAGCGGTATGGTCACGTATTTCAAATATCACCCCGGCAAATATCTGGTCGCCTGGTATCCGAAGTCTTCTGCGAAGAATGAGCATACGACCATCGGCATCCATACGAATAACGGCCGGATGGTGATGGTCCGCCAGATCGCCGGCATCATTGCGCGCCGTATCGTCTGCTATGCGAAGGAAGGAATGCAGGTGCAGCAGG
>CAMZIP010000153.1 GCA_947307265.1 uncultured Bacteroidales bacterium
ACCCTGACGCGGACCGCGTAGGTCTTGCAGTCCGCGATGACAAGGGACATCTGGTACTGCTCAACGGCAACCAGACCGCATCCATCCTGACGTCGTACATTCTCACGCGCCGTCAGGAGCAGGGCAGGCTCAACACCGCCAGCCAATATTGCGTCAAGACCATCGTCACTACCGAACTGATCGCGGCCATCTGCGAGAAATTCGGAGTCAAACTCTACAACGTGCTGACCGGCTTCAAGTACATCGAGGCTACGGTTCGCGCCAACGAGGGCAAGGCTACGTTCATCTGCGGCGGCGAGGAGAGTTACGGTTTCAATATCGGTGAATTTGTCCGCGACAAGGATGCCGTGGTGACCTGCGCTATGATTGCCGACTGCGCCGCCTGGCTCGCCTCGAAGGGCAAGACCATCTATGGCTACCTGCAGGAGATTTATGCCGAATTCGGCTACCACGCAGAGCGCCTGCTTTCGCTCAAACGTGAAGGCAAGGACGGAGTCGAGGCAATTCGCGCTATGATGCAGAACTTCCGCACCAATCCGCCGAAGGATCTGGCTGGAAGCCCGGTAGTCCGTATTGTGGATTATCTCGAACCCGAAAAGACCGGACTGCCTTCTTCCGACGTGCTGCAGTTCTTCGCTGAAGACGGCACCGTCGTATCGGTCCGTCCTTCCGGTACCGAGCCTAAGATCAAGTTCTATTTCGGTGCACGCGGCGAAGGTGCCGATGCTCGTCTCGATACTCTCTGTGCGCTGTATGGGGCTCTTTAACGGATATAGATTCATCTTCGGTTCCCAGTCGCCGCGCCGTCGCGAACTGCTAGCCGGACTGGACATCGACTTCACGGTCGAGCCGGTCACGGGCGATCCAGAGCGTCCGGCAGAAGGTCTTTCTCCGCTGGATATTCCAGAATATCTGGCCCGCCACAAATCGGAGTCGTTCCCCCGTGATCTTGCCCCTGACGAGGTGCTGATTACGGCCGATACGCTGGTATTTCTCGGCGACGAAATTCTCGGCAAGCCCGCGGACCGCGAGGCGGCCTGCACGATGCTCAGGCATCTTTCGAGCGCCCGGCACCTGGTCCTGACCGGCGTCGCCATCCGCTGCGGCAACGGTGCCTCGGATTCATTTGCCGACAGGACCGAAGTGACCTTCCGGCAGATGGACGAGGCGGAGATAGCGTATTATGTAGATAAATACAAGCCTTACGACAAGGCCGGAGCATACGGCATCCAGGAGTGGATCGGATATGCGGCAATTACCGGCATCGAAGGTTCCTATTTCAACGTGATGGGCCTGCCCGTCCACAGCCTTTACCAGCATCTGAAAAATCTTCTCCAATGATACGTGAAAATATAGTTTTCGGGCCGATCAATTCGCGGCGTCTCGGCCGTTCTCTCGGCGTCAACCTGCTGCCCAGCAATGGAAAGTTCTGCAATTTCGACTGCATCTACTGCGAATGCGGATGGAATGCCGACGGCCGCGAAGACAAGCATCTGCCGACCGCGGCGGAGGTTCGTTCGGCGCTTGAAGACAAGTTGCTGCAACTGATGCTGGACGGCACGAAGATCGATACTATAACGTTTTCCGGCGACGGAGAGTCCACGCTCAATCCGGAGTTTGCGAAGATCATCGACGATACGCTCTTCCTGCGCGATACCTATTGCCCGGGGGCGAAAGTCTCGGTGCTCTCGAATGCCACGCGCATTCATCTGCCCGAAGTTGCGGCAGCGCTGCGCAAGGTGGATAATGCCATCCTGAAAATTGACGCTCCGACCGAGGCGCTAGTCGCTAAAATCAACCGCCCCGCGCCGGGCTATGACCTTGCCCGCACGATAGAAGCGATGAAAGCGTTTGAAGGGCAGTTTATCCTGCAGACAATGTTCCTCCGTTCACCGGACTTCGATACCGCTTCGCCTGAAGTGCTCGGGCCGTGGATGGATCTGGTGCGCGAACTGCGTCCCCGCAGCGTGATGGTCTATACGGTGGACCGTCCCGCGCCGATGCCGGGACTCTGCATCTACACCGAGGAGGAAATGCGTTCGATGGTGCGTCCGCTTATCGAAGAGGGCTTCGACATTCAGATCAAAGGCCCTGCCGCAGTGCAGAATCCGGACGCCAGTTATAAGAAGTGATAAGTTTTATTATATTTGTAATTTGCCGAGCCGGTTTCGGCAGTTTATAAACCAAAAGATATGCAAGAGGAAATTTCCGCAACGAAATACGATCCGACAAGCGTCGAACAGCGCTGGTATTCCTATTGGGAAGATAACGGGCTGTTTCATTCAGAACCCGATGAGCGCGAACCCTATACCGTGGTGATCCCGCCGCCCAATGTGACGGGTGTGCTCCATATGGGCCATATGATGAACAATACCCTGCAGGACGTGCTGGTTCGCCGCGCGCGTATGATGGGCAAGAATGCCCTCTGGGTACCGGGTACTGACCACGCTTCCATCGCTACCGAGGCAAAGGTGGTCGGTCGTCTCGCCGAGCAGGGCATCCGCAAGCAGGATCTGACCCGCGAGCAGTTCCTCGATCACGCGTGGGACTGGACCCGCGAGCACGGCGGCATCATCCTCAAGCAGTTGCGCCGTCTGGGTGCGAGCTGCGACTGGCAGCGCACTTCGTTCACGATGGACGAGATCCGCAGCAAGAGCGTCATCCGCGTTTTCTGCGACCTGTATGACAAGGGCCTCATCTATCGCGGCCTGCGAATGGTAAACTGGGACCCGAAGGCGCGCACGGCTCTCTCCAACATCGAAGTCGTCTATAAAGAAGAGCATTCGAAACTCTATTACCTGAGATATTACGTCGTGGACCAGGAAGCCGTCCGCCCGACGGGTGCGGAAGGTGAAGTCCTGCACCGCGACGAACAGGGACGCTATTATGCAGTAGTCGCTACCACGCGCCCCGAGACCATTATGGGCGATACCGCAATGTGTATCAACCCTAAGGATCCCAAGAACCAGTGGCTCCGCGGACACCGTGTAGTAGTGCCTCTCGTGGGCCGCGAGATTCCGGTCATCGAGGACCGCTACGTCGATATCGAGTTCGGTTCCGGCT
>CAMZIP010000154.1 GCA_947307265.1 uncultured Bacteroidales bacterium
ATACTTTCTATCCGGATGCCAGGCGGGGCCTGGGAAGGTCCTGCCTGGTGGAAGGGCTGTGCAGCTGTGAGAAACTTGATTTGAGCAAGCTGGAGGGCACTTGGTCTGAGCAGTATGACCCTGCGGTATTTGCAATGGATGGTTCCGTGGAATACACATTTGACGGGAACAACCGCTATCAGATGCACTTTTATGACGCGCTGAACGGTGAATCGCACGATTACAGCGGCAGGTATGCCATCGATCTGATCAATAAAGGAACCATAACCATCAATCCGCAGATGTCGGACTACAGTAACGTCGGCTTTTCCTCTTATGAATCTCGAAAAGAATCGCTATCTTTGCATTCTGGGAGTATACAGAGTCATTGCCTTTTAGGCAAAAAAGTGGAGAAAATTGAGCTTCCAAACAGAAGGTTCATTGACAGCGAAAGTGAAGTTACGGGGTTATTTGCCTCCCAAACAAGGGTAAATAACCGCCATAATAACAAACTTGCTTACAGATTTTTGATTGCACTTGTTGCCGACTTTTGGAAAAATCGTGTTACTGGCTTGTTACTCCGCTGTCGGAAAAGGCTCATTTGAGCCGCTTAAAATAATGATTATAAGGCTATTATGGCTGAATCTAATTTCATAGACTACGTTAAGATTTACTGCAAGGCGGGGGACGGCGGGCCGGGCTCGACGCACCTGCACCGTGCCAAGTATGTGGCAAAGGGTGGGCCGGACGGCGGTGACGGAGGTCGTGGCGGGCATATCATCCTGCGCGGCAACCGCCAGGAATGGACGCTCATCCACCTCAAGTACCGCAAGCATATCAAGGCCGAGGACGGCGAAAGCGGCGGCGGTCAGCTCCAGACGGGCAAAGAAGGCCGTGACATCATCCTGGACGTACCCCTCGGTACGGTGGCACGCGATGCAGAGACGGGTGAAGCCCTGTTCGAGGTGATTGAAGACGGCGAGATGAAGATTCTCGCCCGCGGCGGTCGCGGCGGCCTTGGCAACAATAACTTCAAGAGTGCCACCAACCAGACTCCGCGCTATGCCCAGCCCGGCACTCCCGGAGTGGAGGGATGGTTTATCCTGGAACTCAAAGTGATGGCGGACGTAGGACTGGTAGGATTTCCCAATGCCGGCAAATCCACTCTGCTGTCAGTGATTTCCGCAGCGAAGCCCAAGATCGCCGATTATGCATTTACGACGCTCGAGCCGAGCCTCGGTATCGTGCCGTACCGCGAGGACAAGTCATTTGTCGTAGCGGATATCCCCGGTATCATCGAAGGGGCGCACGAAGGCCGCGGTATCGGACTGAGGTTCCTGCGGCATATCGAACGCAACTCGATGCTGCTCTTCCTTGTCCCGGCGGACAGCCAGGACATCGCGGGAGAGTACCGCATCCTGCTTCGCGAACTTAAGTTGTATAATCCCGAATTGCTCGACAAACAGCGTGTCCTGGCCATTTCGAAGTCGGATATGCTCGACGACGATCTCAAGAAGGAGATTCGCCGTCATCTGCCGCGCAAGATACCATATATATTCATCAGCAGCGTGACGGGAGAGGGGATAGTACAACTTAAGGATCTGCTCTGGCAGCAGCTCAACGAAGATGAATCCGCTGATTGAACTGGATCGTGACATTACCGTAGCGATCAATGATTTCGGCCCGGCCTGGCTGGATGCCGCGATGGCGTTCCTGTCCAAAGTCTGGGTATGGGTGCCGCTGTATGTGGCGGTCATCCTCTGGACTCTCTGGCGGCACGGCTGGCGCAAGGCCCTGCTGCTCCGGGGGTTTGCCATTCTTACGGTGATAGCCACGGACCAGATCAGCGTGCTGATCAAGAACACCGTCTGCCGCCTGCGCCCGTGCCAGGATCCATCCCTCGCGGGCCTGATACATATGATGGAGGGCTATCAGGGACTTTACGGGTTTCCTTCTGGCCACGCCTGCAATACATTTGCATTCGCACTTCTGACCTCATACAGCGCACAGCGCCGCTGGTGGCCGCCCGTCTTCTTCGGCTGGGCCTCGCTCGTGACATTCAGCCGCATCTATGACGGAATGCATTTCGTGGGCGACTGCATCGCCGGAGCATTGCTGGGACTGGCCATCGCCGCAGTTTTCGTTCTGGTTTTCAGATGGGCGGAGCATAAGCTCAAAATCGAAAAGAGATGCTGATAATCCGCGACAAAAGCACCGATCCTTACTGGAACCTGGCGGCCGAGGAATACCTTCTGACGGCCAAAGACGAGCCGATATTCCGGCTCTGGCGCAACGACCGCGCAGTTATCGTCGGGCGCAACCAGAATACGCGGGCCGAGATCAATCGCGGCTTCGTCGAGCGCAGCGGTATAGCCGTGGTTCGGCGGATGACCGGCGGAGGGGCCGTGTTTCACGATCTTGGCAACGTCAATTATACTTTCATAGACCTCAAGGGCGAGGATGAATACGGCCGCTCGATGTTCCGCCGTTTTTCGCAGCCCATAGTCGAGGCGCTGGCCGCACTCGGCGTCGAGGCCCGTATCGAAGGGCGCAACGACCTGACGGTAGATGGGCTGAAAATCTCCGGCACGGCGATGTGTGTCCACCGCGGACGGCTGTTGCATCACGGGACGCTGCTTTTCAGCGCGAAAATGGACGATCTTACGCAGGCCCTGCTGCCCCGTCCGGAGAAGTATGCCGGTCGCGGAGTAGCATCGGTCCGCAGCCGCGTCACAAATATCTCGCAGCACCTGCGCGAGCCGATGAGCGTCGTGCAGTTCCTCGATTTCCTGTATAACTTCGTAGGGAGCACAGGCACGCCGTACGAGTATTCGGCTGAAGATATTGCCGCGATAGATGCGCTTGCGCGCGACAAATACCGCCGCGATGAATGGAATTACGGCTCCGCTGCAACTGCGGGCGCGGGGCGAATCTCTGCGGTAAGGAAATTCCCCGCCGGTCTGTTTGAAATGTATGCCGTCATAAAAGAGGGCTGCATAGCACAAATGGATATCAAGGGCGACTATTTTTTTCGCCGGTCGACAGAGGAATTCTGCAGAGCGATGGAAGGAGCCTCATTCAC
>CAMZIP010000155.1 GCA_947307265.1 uncultured Bacteroidales bacterium
GCTCTCCGTTTTCAACAACCCACTCGCCCTTCTTGAAGTCAGCCGGGCTGATAGGGGCGTCAATCATTTTGTCGAACAGGACGATGCGCTTGTGCATCGCCTCGATGCTATCAGCGTAGTCTTCCCGCTTGAACTTGAACACATGGCCACGCCAGGGCGCAAGAGGACTGTCTGTGTCGGCCATAATGTCGTCGTCCTGGTAGATGTACTTGACAAGCCAAATCTCCTCCACAGCAGTATTGGAGATGAACTGACCGAGGAGCTGGTCGCCGTGGTCTTTCCATACCGCCAGTTTCTTCTCTTCGTACGGGGTATACTCGTCATCGAAGAACTCGATGGCGGTAGCGCCGACGAGCGTCTTGAACTCAAACACGAGACGCAGGGACGGAACATACGCGTCCGGAGATGCGCCGACGACTCCGTCGGTAGAGACCCAGAACGGAATCTCCGGCAGTTCCTTGCTGTAAACAATCTCGTTGAAGCCGAGGTTCTTCCTGCACCATTCGGCAATCATCGGCTCCTGTTCGTTGCCGATCTCCATAGCACGGGCCGACACCGGGTGCGTGAATTTGTGCTTTCTCTCCCAACGCTTCGCACGGATGTACGACAGGTTTCCGTCGATGATCTTTCCGCTTGCGCTGGTAATCTGACCAAGTTCGCTGGCGGTGATCATCCCGAGTCGCCGCTGTAGCCATTTATCTTCTTTCGTCATTTTATAAAGTCTCTTTCGTTAACCAAAACAAATCTTCCATTAGGAAGGGAAACGTGCCAGTCGCAGCCGCCATCGTCTCGCGAAGAAGATATCCCTCCTCCTCACGATTCACGGCTCGCCAACGGACACGCTCCCCATCTTTCATACTAGTCCGGCAAATCCCCGTTTCCGAGGGCGTCGATGAACGCGTTCTTCACGGTCTCGGAAGCGAAGTCGTAAGCCTCGGCCACCTTGTCGAAGCCATAGCCCTTCTTCTTCGCCCAGGCGACGACAGCCTCTACCTGTTCCTCGCCCAAGACCTTCTTCTTCTCCTCTTCCGCAGGAATCTTGCTGATGCGCAGACCCCAGGTCTCGCCACCGTCCTGCACATCGCGGCACTTCTCTTTCGTGAGACGCACGGCGACATTCTTCAGACGGGCCGGGTAGCCGTCACACTCCGGGAACTGCTTGATGAGCCGCTTCCGGTTCGTAGCGTTGAGGATAAACGGCAGGTTCGTGTACGGGTTCTTCGCGAAGTACGTAATCCACACGCCCTCTTCCGTACGGCCGTTGATGACCTCCTTCTCCTTGTACTCGATTCGCTCGATGATGATTCGCGGGATGTCGTTGCCGTTCGGCAAACACTCCACGCCACAGTGCGTAAGCCGTCCGCCTACGCGATAGTGGATGTTTTCCTGGTTTTCCATAATAATTTACTCTTCATAAAGCATAAGCGGCATAATAGCGCCGACTGATTCATTATCCTCTTCAACCGGATGGACGAAAATCACGCCGTCTTTCTGCGTGAAGATCATCTTCATACGCTTCGTTCCCATAGCCTCCGCGAGCGTATCGGTTCGTTTCGAGTACATACCGATCTTGCTGACCGTCACAACCTCCTTCGGCATCTGCAGTATGCCCTCGAAATTCGGCGGCGTGACAGACAGATTGTCGGAGAGATACACCTTGACGCAGTTGTTCTCCTTCCACGCGATAAGAACCGCGACGACCTTGTCCTCGCCGTTACGCTTAACGATATCGTGGGCAACCTCCACCTTTTCGTACTTGACGAGGTTCTTCAGCAAACTGGCGTGGATGGCAAAGCCGTCCAGGAGGTCGATGGACTCTTCATCGAATGTCGTGCAGAGATCAAGAGGAACGCGGACGAGGATGTTCGCGTCAGAAGCATAGGCGTAGCCGTTCCTGAAGAACACATACTCGAGAACAGGTCGAGCAAGTGACTCCTTCGCGCAAGCCTTCCAGAGTTTATACTCCGGCTGGAAATTGACTGTGTTTTTTTTCATATCAGTTAACGGTTTTCTCGTTGCCCTGCGAAAATAATGCAAGTTTTTCCTTCAGACGCTTGTTCTCCTCAATCAATTTCAAGCACTCGTCCCAGATGAAATCGCCGTTCCATACTCCCACATGCTGTATGACGGGATGATGCTCGCCCTTGACCAGCATAATGAGCAGGTCGCCGCAGAAACGCTCGTACTCGCAGATATGTCGCTGCTGGGCGCAAAGCAACTCCGGCATTGACAACTTGACAGGCCTCTTGTCCTTATCTTTCATCTCTGTCAGCCCTTGTTCTGTGACGCCGGGGCTTTTCCACATACTCCTGCACCTGCTTCTCGTTCTCCAGCGCGATTTTTTCCTCAAATTCATCCTCTTCGACCTTTACCTGCTTCTCCAGACGCGTGGAATACTTCCGGATCGCCTTCTGAATGTCGTCCACGAAGCCCTGGTCGGTCGTCAAAAGCATCCCGATCTCGTACATCGTCTGGCAGAAGCCCTCGATGTTCGCGTCGTCCTTGCCGGCCAGCAGATACCCGTACGGATGCTCCGCTGCGGTCCATTTTGCGCTCCAGTTGCCGCTCAAAGTCGACACTTCGAGCCAGAATCGGCGGAATTTCCACTTGAAACCGCCTTTTTCTCCCTTTCTGACGGTAGTGTTCCTCACAGAAAACCACCACCACTTGCGAATTTTGTTGAACATATCCTACAAATTTAAGAAATTCTCTCGACAATACAGCCGTTTTCGTCGTGACGGACGATAAAACGCATCAGATAGTCCGCGCCGAGGCGCGAGGCGGCCGTCCGAGCCGCATTGTAGTACATATGGTCGAAGCGCAGAGACTGCCCGACATCCATAGAACGCATCCGGGGCGTAATGCGACCCCATTTCTTCCCGCCGACATTCCGCTCCGGGCACGTCGTCAGGATGCAATACTTGCAGAGGCGGTCTTTCGCCTCAACTTTCCAAACGCAACTCTTCATTATAGATATAACTCTTGAATTTCCTGTAAATATCGTACTCCATAGAGTACATCCCCGGCATATCCAGCATCATTTCCACCTGCGAGCTCGCGT
>CAMZIP010000156.1 GCA_947307265.1 uncultured Bacteroidales bacterium
ACTTCATCTTTATGGTGCTCTTCGTAGTGCTGCCGCTGGTGATGATTTTCATCTACGCGATGCAGGACAATGCGGGGCATTTCTCGCTGGCCAACCTGGGCAAATTCTTCTCTGACAAGGATGCGCTCGGCACGTTCGCGCTGTCGATCGAGGTGGCTATCGAGAATACGCTGCTCTGCATTCTGATTGGTTACCCCGCCGCCTATATCCTGGCTGACAAGAAACTCAACCGCAGTGCGGTGACGGTGGTGCTGTTCATCCTGCCGATGTGGATCAACGCCCTTATGCGTACGCTTGCGACCGCCGAACTTTTTACGATGGCCGGCGTGCCGCTCGGAAAGGGAACGCTCCTGTTCGGTATGTGCTACGATTTCCTCCCGTTTATGATTTATCCTATCTATAACGTGCTCAACAAGATGGATAAGTCGTATGCGGAGGCGGCGCAGGATCTGGGCGCGAAGCCTTCGGAGGTGTTCCGCAAGGTGACGCTGCCTCTCTCGATGCCCGGTGTCTGGAGCGGCGTGATGATGGTCTTTATGCCTACGGTCTCGACCTTCGCGATTTCGGAGTTCCTGACCAATAACAAGATCAAACTTTTCGGTACTATTATCCAGGAGAATATCAATAATTCGATGTGGAATTATGGTGCTGCGCTTTCGCTTATAATGTTGGTTATCATCGGCGTCACCACCCTTCTGCAGAAGGGCGATACCGATAGTGAAGCCGTGGGAGGGGTGATCTGATGAATGCGAAACTGAAAGTTTTCGGCGCACGCGCCTATATCTGGCTGCTGCTGCTCATTCTCTACGCGCCGATTTTGTTCATCGCCATCTTCTCGTTTACCGAGGCGAAAAGCCTCGGCACCTGGACCGGCTTCTCGACGCAGCTTTATTCGAATCTCTTTACCGGTTCGATGCAGAATTCTTCCGGCCTCCTTTCGGCCGTCAAGAATACGCTGCTCATCGCGCTTGCCGCTTCTACGGTCGCCACTTTCCTCGGCACCATCGCGGCTATCGGTATCTACAATATGAAGGGCCGCAAGAAGCAGGTGATGTCGTTCCTGAACAATATCCCGATGATCAATCCGGATATCATCACCGGTGTTTCGCTGTTCCTGCTGTTCGTGTTCCTGCATATTTCGCAGGGCTACCTTACGGTCATCCTGGCGCATATCACTTTCTGTACGCCGTATGTCGTGCTGAACGTTATGCCCAAACTTTCGCAGATGAATCCGAATATCTACGAGGCTGCTCTTGACCTTGGCGCTACTCCGAGGCAGGCGCTTCGCAAGGTGATGATTCCCGCGCTGCGGCCGGGAATGATTTCCGGTTTTATCCTTTCGTTCACGATGAGCCTGGACGATTTTGCCGTCACTTTCTTTACCCGCGGCACAATCGGTCTGGATACGCTCTCGACCTATATTTATGCTGACGCGCGCAAGGGCGGTCTTACGCCCGAACTCAAGCCTCTGATGACGATTCTATTCCTCGTCATCCTCGTGGTTCTGCTCGTCATCAATGTCCGTCAATCCCGTAACAATACTGATAAGAAATGAAAATCAAACTGCTGGCGCTTGCCGCGCTGATGGCGGCTGCCGTTTCCTGCACCGGAGACCGTGCAGGCGTATTGAAGGTTTATAACTGGTCTGACTATATCGATGAGTCGGTGCTCCCCGAGTTCGAGGAGTGGTACAAAGAGATGACCGGCGAGGAGATCCACGTCGTTTATCAGACTTTCGATGTCAACGAGACTATGCTCTCGAAGATCGAGAAGGGTCACGAGGACTATGACGTTGTCTGCCCTTCCGATTATATTATCGAGCGTATGCTCAATAACGGGCTGTTGCTGCCGCTTGATTTCGCTTCCATTCCGGAGGAGATCAATTATATCGAACTGAACCGTTCGCCGTATATCCAGGGCGTGTTCCACGACATCAATCCCTCCATCGATGCCAATGAGTATTCGGTCGCTTATATGTGGGGTACTACCGGTATCCTTTACAATACCGAAGAGGTTACTCTGGAGGAGGCTTCTACCTGGGATATCATCCGCAATCCCAAGTTCGCAGGCCGTATCCTTATCAAGGATGCTCCGCGCGACGTTTACGGTCCGGTGCTGATCTATCTGAAGCAGAAGGAACTTGAGGAAGGTACGGTTACCCTTCAGGATCTGATGCACGATTCTTCGGACGAGTCTATCGCTGCCGTTGAAGCTTACCTGAAGCAAGTTAAGGACGGTGTCCTCGGCTGGGAGGCTGATTTCGGCAAGGAGCAGATGACCAAGGGCCGCGGCCTCGTCTCTCTCAACTGGAGCGGCGACGCTGTCTGGGCTATCGAGGAAGCCGGCGATGTCGGTGTCAATCTGGACTATCTCGTTCCCGAGGAAGGCAGTACCGTATGGTTTGACGGCTGGGTGATCCCGAAGTATGCCAAGAATATCAAGGCTGCTACTTATTTCATCGATTTTATGTGCCGTCCGGATATTGCCATCCGCAATATGGATGAGACCGGTTATGTTTCTGCAAATGGTTCGCTTGAGGTTCTCGAGTCGCAGATTGACGAGGAACTTGAGCCGGTTGACCTGAGTTATTTCTTCGGCGAGCAGGCTTCTGCTGTCCGCGTCGATCCGGTGCTCTATCCCGACCGTGCGGTTATCGAGCGTTGCGCTCTTGAGCACGACTGGGGCGCAGATACCGACAAGCTGCTTGCTATGTGGGCTCGCGTGAAGGGTGACAATGCGGGTATCTCGACGATTATCGTGATTGCCCTCGCCGCTGCAGCGGTTATCGTTGTCCTCGTCGCGAAGGGTCGCAAGAAGCGTCATCGCAATCAGTACCGCCGCTAAGGTATATCCTACTCCATCCCCTAAGATGCCCGACTTATATCGGGCATCTTTTTTTTGTCATTCCAATCTGTTCGGGCATCTTAAACCGCCGGCTACGCCCACGCGCCTCGAAGTTATACTTTAAAGTGCGGTTAGTTGGTACAATTTTGAACCGAC
>CAMZIP010000157.1 GCA_947307265.1 uncultured Bacteroidales bacterium
CCAGGCTTCCTTTCCGCAGCGGCGCAGCGCCGAATAGAATTCGATGCCCTGCCACCACGGAACTGCGCCGTCGGCGTCGTTGTGCATAATCAGCACCGGAGTCGTGACGTTCGGCACGAAGAACAGCGGTGAATTCTCGATATAGAGGTCGAATCCTTCCCAGAGGTCCTTGCCGATACGGCTCTGGCCCATCTCGTACTGCATCGTGCGGAGCAGGCCGCTCTGCCAACGGACACCGCCGTATGCGCTGGTCATATTGGAAACGGGTGCGCCTGCGCCTGCGGCCTTGAAACGGTTGGTCTGGGTAATCAGGTATGCGACCTGGTAGCCGCCCCAGCTCTGGCCCTGGATGGCGAGATTGTCACCGTCCACCCACGGCAGCTGGCAGAGCATATCGCAGGCCGGCATAAGGCTCTTGAGTGCGCTCTGGCCGGGATGACCTTCCGTATAATACATATCGGGCACGAAGATGAGGTATTCGTTGCTCACGAAATACGGGATATTGACGGTCGAACGGCTCGGCGCAGGTACGCGAGGATTATACAGCGTATGTGCGTTCTTCTCGTAGAAATAGAAGATGACCGGATATTTCTTCTGGGGATCGAAGTTTTCAGGCTTGAAGAGCAGGCCCTCGGCGCGGATGCCGTCATCGGTGGTCCAGTTCATCAGTTCCACGGTGCCCCAGTTGTACTCGCGCTGCTGAGGATTGGCGTCGGTCAACTGCAACTGCGTCTTGAAGAGGTCGCGTGTCATCCAGATATTGTTGCCGTCTTCGAAGCAGCCTCGTGCATAGAGCAGCACCGGTTTGCGGCCGCCAGTGAGGATGAATGCGTCATAGCGGTAGGGGCCTTCGACGAGTTTCTCCATCATCGGCTTGCGGGCGTTGAGGTCGAGGCGTGCCAGACCGGTCTCCTTGGTAGTATAGTTGAATGTCTTGAACCAGAGAGGCTTGTCGCTCGGGATACCCGTGCGGATCATACGTGCCTGATAGGTATCGTTGTAGATATTGAAATACTCATAATATGTATCGTTCTCGCGGCCCTTGCCCTGCGTGAGCACGTACGGAGCCTTTGCGAGGGTGGCGTCGAACATCCACCAGTCATAGCGGTCGCGGATGATGAAGTTGGTGCAGTTGTCCATCCACATCGCCGTGCTGTACGAAGACGGCATATTGGGAGTATCGTGGTCTTCATCCCAGAACGTTACGCCGAGGTTTTCGGTAATGTTGACGAGTTTGCCGTCAGCAAGCGTGTAAAGATACCAGTTGCGGTCTTCGGCATTGTAAAGCACCGTATAAGCGCCGTCAGCGGAGGTTGCATATCTCGCGAAACGCGCCTCCTTCATTACCATACGCTTCTTGCCGGTAGTCAGGTTGAGGACGTACACGTCCACGGCGGGATTGACGTCCCAGGTGCGGCGTACGCGGTACGGCTTGTCCGAATATACGAGAATGCTGTCAAGATTGTTGTGGCGGCCTACGGATACCATAGGAATCGTCTCGTCGCCGAGTTTGACGGTGCTGCCGTCTGCAAGATTGACTCGTGCGGTGTAAATCTCGGGGCGGTTGTTGACCTTCTGGCGAGGCTGGATATAATCTTCATTCCATACCCAGATATCGAGTGACGGCTGCTCGAAATCCACCTTTGTCGTGTCTTTCTCGCGCGGAACGGGGCAGATGCCGAAGAGCAGGTAGTTATCTGCGCAGCGGAATTGCAGGTTGCCCTTTAAACTGATCTGCCAGCCCTCGGGAAGCACCTTATCGTCCTTTGCCACGAGAATCTTGCATTCACCGTCGTAGATATAGAGGTCAGGATGCTTGCGCGCGTCCTTCGCAGTATCGAGTGCAGCATAGAATACCAGTTTGTCGGCGTTGTCGTTGAATTCGGCGTTGCCGAACCAGGATTCCTTTTCGCCTGCGAGAACCTGGGTGCTGGTGCCGGTCGCGAAGTCGTAGATCCACATCGCGCGGACGGTGGTGGAATCTTTCTTGCCGGGCTTGGTAAGATAAGCCATACGGCTGCCGTCGCCGCTGTACCAGAAGTTCTCTACGCAGCGCAGAGTATCGACGGCGAGGGTATTGACGTCAAGGACATAGAGGTTGTCCTTCGGCTTGGGAGCGGGTTTCTCTTCCTTTGCCTTGGGCTTTTCATTCTCTGCTGCTTCGCCTGCAGGCTTTTCGGACTTCTCAGGTTTCTCGGCTTTTTCAGCCTTTTCAGCCTTCGGGGCGGGCTTCTTCGCAGGCTCGTCGCGTACTACCTCGGCAAATGCCATCTTGCCGGTGAAGTTGTCGGGAACCTTGAGAGCCTTGAGCATCGGCCAGTAGGTAATCTCGCCGGTAGCAAGATCGATCAGTCCGAGCGTATCCTTAGGCATAGCGTCGCCCTTCTTTTTGTCTATGCGGGCCTGACGTGTTTCCTGGAACTTGGGTGCAATGCGGAATACGGCCTTCTTGAGATCTGCCGTGAAGCGGGGAGCGTCACCGCGTTCGACTTCCCAGCGGACACCGGTGCGGGCATTATAGAAATAGAGCATCCCGTCACCTTCCTGGGGATTGATGACATAAGTCGTCCATTCGCCGCCCTCGGGATTGGAGAGGCGTCCGACGTTCTTCCATCCGTCATATACCGAATGGTCGAGATGCGGCTTGTCAGCCATCGCGACGGCGCAGATCATCACCGCCAGAGTCAAAAGGAAAAAGCGTTTCATATAGAAAATTTACTGGTTTTCAAATATAACCTTCAAATATAGTCAGAAAAACACAATAAAAAAACAGCCGGGGCAGTTGCCTCCGGCTGTCTGTGGAATGTCGCCTGTTGACGCTTAGTCCATAAGGGAGAAGCGGCAGAAGCTGACGATCTTAGCCTCGGGATCGGTTGCCTTGAGGACATCCTTGACCGGGGTCTTGCCGTCACCCATCTGGTACTCCTGCTCCTCGAGGGTGCTCTCCTTGAAGAACTTCTGGACGCGGCCGTTGGCGATGTTCTGGATCA
>CAMZIP010000158.1 GCA_947307265.1 uncultured Bacteroidales bacterium
AAGGAATACGTGAAGCTGCTGCGTTAACGCATTGCGCTGATATGACAATCGTAACTCGCGATCAGGAAGAGGAAATAGATGATTCTTGCGGAATCATTCACATCGTTCCTGCCTGGAAGTGGTTTCTTGAACGATAGTTAATTACATCCTCGTGACCTGCGTGATGGTCCTTTCGCGGCGCAAAAGGGCGAGGATTTTGTCGAGTTCGGTTTCGCTGGGGACATAGAGTTGTATGTTGATCTCGATGGTGCCGGCGGCGGGGCCGTCATCGTGTTCGGTGGTCTGCATCGAGCGCACGGATGCCTTGAAGCGGCCGATGACGCCCAGCACGGTCTGCGTCGCGGAAATATCCCCGCGGGCGACAATTTTCAACGTCACCTGAGAGCGCGAAGTCTCCTTGTCCCTGCGCCAGCGAACCTTCTGGATACGGTACGGATACATATCCAGCAGCCGGGCCGCATTGGGACACGACATACGGTGAATTTTGAGGCCGTCCTTGACCGTCACGAAGCCGAATACCTCGTCGCCGAAAATAGGGTTGCAGCACTTGGCCATCTTGTATTCGACATTGCCGAGCTGTCCGCTGCCGATGATCACATAATCGTCGCCTCCATCCGGGCCTCCGGCCTCAGAGCTGCCAGCGCCAGAGGCACCAGCCCCGCCGCCAACAGCACCAGCTGTGGAACCGCCTCCGGGAACCCCGGGTCCCGAAGCGCCTTCGTCTTCGATATGCGTAAAGAACTCCTTCAGTTCCAGCAGATCGATCGTTTCGTCGCCGACCTTCTCGAAAAACTCATTCAGAGTCTTGCACTTCAGTCGCTTGGCTATTGTCGCCAGGTCCTCGTCGCGGATCTCGATCTTCCAGTTGCGGGCACGGCGGGCAAGCATCTCCTTGCCGGCGGCGGCACGCTTATTTTCCTCTTCTTTAAGTTTCTGTCGAATCTTATTGCGTGCTTTCGTCGTAACGACTATATTCAGCCAGTCCTGCGTCGGCTTCTGGTTGCGTCCGGTGATAATTTCCACCACGTCGCCGTCGTGCAGTTCCTCGCGAATCGAAGCCATCCGTCCGTTGATGCGGCCGCCCGTGCATTTGAGGCCCACGTTGGAATGAATGCTGAAAGCAAAATCCAGCACCGTGGCGCCAGCGTGGAGCTGTTTCAATTCGCCGGTAGGCGTAAACACGAACACTTCGCCGAGCAGCGCCGGAGTCCTGTCGGCCGTCTCCATCTTGCTGTCCGACGAAAGCATCTCGCGCACGTGATTGAGCCAGTCGGTAAGGCGCGTCTCGCTCTGTACGCCCTTGTAGGACCAGTGCGAAGCATTGCCCATCTCGGCCACGGCATCCATACGCGCAGTACGGATTTGCACCTCCACGAAATTGCCCGGCGCGATAGCAACCGTCGTATGCAGCGACTCGTAACCGTTGGACTTGGGTACGGTCAGCCAGTCGCGCAGGCGGTTGACATCCGGTTCATACTCCTCGGTCACAAGCGAATACACTTTCCAGCAGAGTTCGTGCTCGGTCTTGCGGTCCGGCGGGCAGTCGATGATGAAGCGCATCGCGAACACGTCGTAAATCTTCTCGAAAGGCACTTTCTGCTTCAGCATTTTCTTCCAGATAGAGTAGGCGCTCTTGGTGCGGGCTTTCAGTACATAGTGAATGCCTTCGCGGTCGAGTTTCTCACGCAGAGGGCGAATGAACGTATCGGCCAGTTGCTCGCGGTCTTTCTCCGTGGCTTTCAACTGATTGGTGATATTGCGGTACTGCTCCGGATCGGCAAATTTAAGGTACCGGTCTTCCATCTCGCTCTTGATGCCGTAGAGGCCCATCTGGTGCGCCAGCGGCACGTAGAGCAGCAGCGCCTCGAGCACCTTGGACTGCTGCTTGGACGGCGGAATCAGATCCAGGTTGCGGATGATCTCAAGACGGTCCGCGAGTTTGATGATGATGGCGCGCGGGTCGCCCGAATACGAGACCAGCAGTTTGCGGTAGCGCTCTGCATCGAGATTGGTCTCCTGCAGCCGGATGAACGAAATGCGGTTGAGGCTCTGGACTATGCTGATGATATCGGCGGGGTAGCTGCGTCGCATCGACTGCAGCATCGGGCTGGAGTTGAGGCCGGCGGCATCTTCCGCCTGGAAACGGTTGGCTTCGTGCAGGAAAACGGCCGTGACCGCATCTGCGCCAAGGCCGGTCATCTCGGAGATGATCTGCGCCACGCCCAGCGGATGCTCGATGAACGGGGCCTTGTTATTGCCCCTGAGCCGCCCGTCGAGGGCAGTGCACGCCTCATCCCAGGCAGAAAGCACCATTTTGCGGTCTGCTTCGTTGTAACCGGCAATAATGCGTTCGAGCGCTACGGGTATCATACGCGTTCCTCCAATATCTTCTTAAGCATAATCATCTCGTCGCGGAACCGGGCCGCCTCCATAAACTCGCCCCGTGCGGCAGCATTCTCCATACGGAGTTTCGCGCCCTCGGCGGCCTTGCGGAGCTGGTCGGGAGTCATATTGCGAATTACCGGATCGTCGGCCAGCAGCCTCTGCTGCGAAGTCGAAACCTCTTCCTGCGGGCCGTAGCCTGCCAGGGAATTGCGCGTGCTGCGGCTGATCTGCGAAGGGGTGATACCGTGCGCCTCGTTGTACGCCTGCTGGCGTGCCCGGCGACGTTCGGTACCGTCAATGGTATCCTGCATCGAGCGGGTAATCTTGTCCGCGTACATTATCACTTTGCCGCGAATGTTGCGGGCTGCACGGCCGGCGGTCTGAGTCAGCGAACGGTCGCTGCGCAGGAATCCTTCCTTGTCGGCATCGAGAATAGCCACCAGCGAAATGGCGGGAATGTCGAGGCCTTCGCGGAGCAGGTTGACGCCCACCAGCACGTCGAAACGGCCGGCCTTGAAGTCCTCCAGAATCTCGACTCGCTCCAGCGTATCCACGTCCGAATGAATG
>CAMZIP010000159.1 GCA_947307265.1 uncultured Bacteroidales bacterium
TCCAAATTTTTCCACAAAACTTCAAAAAGTTATCAACAATGCTTTTTTTGGATATGTTTTCACTTTGGATTATTTTTGTATCAAAATCTTACGCTTATGTTGCAATGTAACTCAGTAACCAAGCGTTTCGGCGATTTCACCGCCATTGACGGAGTCAGTATGACCGTCCCCGAAGGCAAGATCCTCGGGCTTCTCGGCCCTAATGGCGCCGGCAAGACGACCCTCATCCGCATAATCAACCGTATCACCGTTCCTACATCCGGCCAGGTACTTCTGGACGGGGTTCCGATGACTGACGAAATGGTTCGTCACATCGGCTATCTGCCCGAGGAACGCGGTCTCTACAAGAAGATGAAGGTAGGGGAGCAGGCCCTTTATCTGGCCCGCCTCCGCGGAATGAGCACCGCCGAAGCCACGGCATCGCTTAAACAATGGTTTTCCCGTCTGGAAATAGGTTCCTGGTGGGATAAGAAGGTCGAAGAACTTTCCAAGGGTATGGCCCAGAAAGTTCAGTTCGTTACCACGGTACTTCACAATCCTCAGCTGCTGATACTCGACGAGCCGTTCTCCGGTTTCGATCCGGTCAACGCCCAGGTTATCCGCGCCGAGATACTTCGTCTCAAGTCACAGGGCAAGAGCATAATCCTCTCCACTCACAATATGGAGTCAGTAGAGGAACTCTGCGATGAGATAGTCCTTATCAATAAGTCAAAAGTCGTGGCCTCCGGCGCTACGGATGATATCCGACGCAAGTACGGCACATCCCAGGTCGAGGTTCTCTACCGCAGCGGCAACCCGCTTTCGCAGTGCGTGGAAGGCGCCGGCGAACTGCCTTTCAGTATCGTCAGCGACGGCGAAGCTCACGGAGCTCGCAGGGCCGTCATCGCTCCGGCTGAAGGCGCCGGTTCGGCAGCTGTGCTGGGCGCGCTTATAGGTATGGTGGACATCGCTTCCTATCGCGAGCTTATGCCCCGAATGAATGATATTTTCATCAGTCTTGTAACCGGAAAATAGGAGGATGTCGCTATGAATTTCAATAAGATAGGTATCGTTGCTGGTTACGAATACACCACACGGGTCAAGAAGAAGTCCTTCATCCTCATTACGATTCTCAGTCCGCTGCTGATCGGCCTGCTTATCTGCGTTCCCATCCTGATTCAGCTCTGGGGCAAGGACGAGGTCAAGATGGTCAAGGTTGTAGATGAATCCGGATTCGTCCGCCCGTATCTCAATGGCAATGAGAGTGCCATCTATCTCGATGCCGGCCCCGGCGAGACTGTCGAGAGCATCCGCAACGACTTTGAGTCGCAGAACATTTATGCCGTTGTAGGTATTTCCGAGGCCGATGAGACCGGTGCGGTCTCGGTCGTCACATATTCAAAGGAACCTCTAAGCCTTTCGCTTCGCGAGAATATCAAACGCGCCGTTGACAAGGCGGTCGAGGACAGGCGCCTGGCGGCTCTTTCGCTCCACGATCTGGACCGCATTCTGGACCAGGTCAAGAGCGACGTGCAGATGGAAACTCTTACCTTAACCCGTGACGGAGATGCCAAGAAGGACTCCGTGGGCGTGTATATGGCCCTTTCCTACATAATGAGTTTCTTCATTTATATGTTCGTCCTCATTTTCGGCGCGATGGTTATGAACAGTGTCCGTCAGGAGAAGAGCAGCCGAGTCGTGGAGGTGATTGTCTCCTCGGTCAATGCGACTGACCTGATGCTGGGTAAAATTTTCGGCGTGGCAATGGTGGCCCTTACGCAGTTCGTAATCTGGGTGGGCCTTACCATCGCAGTCGTGACCGGCGTCACCGCGGTAGCCGGCGTTTCTGCTGCCGGAATGGGCGACGCGGCGACTCTGGTGCAGGATCTTTCATCATCAGCTACCGCAACTCCGGGCATTCATCCGGACGGTGCCGAGGATGTGATGGCATCCGTCCAGAAGGCTGACAACGGTATGTTCGGCGAGTATTTCGAGCAGATTCGCAATATGGACTGGGGTTATATCCTCCTGTGCTTCTGTATCTATTTCCTGCTGGGATACCTGCTTTACGCATCGCTGTTCGCGGCAATTGGCTCGCTCGGAGATACGGATTCAGATACGCAGCAGTTGCAACTCATTGTGACGATTCCGCTTGCAACCGGACTGTTCATTATGCTGCATACTTTCGAGCATCCGGGCAGTGCGCTGTCGGTATGGGCATCCATCATTCCGTTTACCTCGCCGATGGTGATGCTGGCGCGCGTTCCGTTCGGAGTCGTGCCGCTCTGGCAACTGCTTCTCTCGATAGCAATGCTTATCCTGACCTTCGTCGGCATAGCGTGGGTTTCGGCGCGCATTTACCGCACCGGCATCATCCTCTATGGCAAGAAGACCTCTTTCAAAGAAATATTAAACTGGCTGAAACAGAAAAACTGATATTATGCGCAGATTCAGACTTTTAGTTCTATTCCTCCTGCTGGCGGCAATTCCTGCTGCGGCACAGGTCAAATACACCTGGAAGGTGGTCCCGATGGATTCCACCTGGTCCGATATCCGCGACCTGAAAGCGACCAAGATAATTATGAAGTATGCTCCGCTGATTGAGTTCAGCCAGGAGATTATCGCATATTCGGATGACGAGTACACGAAAAATACTCCCGAAAGCGGACTTTCCAATTTTACGGTAGATGTCATTCGCGAGAAGGCTGAAAAACTCGTAGGCGTTCCGGTCGACCTTGCACTTACCAATTTCGGTGGCATCCGCACGAGCCTCCCCAAGGGCGCCGTCCGTATCTATGACGTACTTTCGATTTTTCCGTTCAATAATTACATATATGTCTTCGATATCAAGGGCAGCGACCTCCAGGGCTTCTTCGAGAGGATGGTCGATCGAAAGATAGAGTGCCTTAGCAACGTACGGCTCAAGGTTACCGACGGACATATTGATTTC
>CAMZIP010000160.1 GCA_947307265.1 uncultured Bacteroidales bacterium
GAACCCGCCAGGGCTCGCCGCTTCATCTTTCCAAGTAACCTTGTTACCCACAATAAAAATTCTCCTTCACCAACCTCTCCATCATCTTCGGGTCGGCGGCTGCGCGCTTGTGAAGGTCCTCGTCGCCAAAGGCCTTGAGAGCCTTGATGACGCCGTCAATCATACGCTGCGGGAACACGCCGCGATCCTCATACACGCTGCGTGCAGCGGCAAGGCAGTCGGCAGACTCGCTGCAGCAGGTCGGCAGCGAATCCAGCGTTGCCAGGCGTGCGGCATTCTCCGGACGGTGGATATCCAGATCGACATACTTATCTTCGGCAGTCTTGAGTGCCTCCTCGGCCGGCATCTCCAGACCGTAGCGGGCAGCCACGCAAAGACTTGCCATAAGCTCATAAATATCCGCCGAGCAGTCAGGCGAACGCATCTCGAACGTCTGCTTCGAGCGGGTATCCAGACGCAGCGCCTTCTGTCCCGGATTTGCGGCAGCGCACATATCCTTGCCAGTTGACCAGCCGAGCGGAACGCGGACCAGCACCGAACGGTTGCGGTCGCCCCAGCAGACATTGGTCGGCGCCTCCTGATGAGGCACGAGACGGAAATAAGAAGTAGGATTCTTATTGCCGAAGGCAGTAATCGAAGGAGCCATCAGCATCATACCGGCGATAGCGCGGCGAGCCTCTTCAGAAAGCCGTCCGCCCTTGCCGAGCGTGACATTGTGGCCATTTCGCATCAGGCGCATATGGATATGCATACCCGAACCGGCCTTGCCCACGGTAATCTTCGGGGCAAAAGAAACGTCCAGGCCATACTGGTAAGCCAGGTTGCGAATCACCCATTTAGCCAGCACCAGCTGGTCTGCGGCAGTCTCGATAGGATTGGGCAGGAACTCGATCTCGTTCTGCTCGTAAATCTTTCCGTCCAGGGTGAAGTTACCCACCTCGCTGTGACCGTACTTGATCTTGCCGCCGGTCTGCGCGATATACTCCATACACTTGGTGCGGAACGAATTGAGTTTCGCAAACGGCTCTGACTCGTGATATCCGCGCTGGTCGGTAGCAGGGAAAAGCGGATCCTCGTCAGTTATGACATAGTACTCCAGCTCGCCCATTGCCTCGAAAGTCATTCCCGTCGAACGACGGAACTCCTCGCCTGCGCGCATCAGCACCTCACGCGGAGAGCAGTTGAACGCCACTCCGTCCTTGTCGAAGAAACTGCAGAGCATCGAGACGGTCGGAATCTCAGCGAAGGGATCCACGAACGCCGTGCGGTAACGCGGAATCACGTACAGGTCGCTGCTGCCGGGCTCCACGAACGAAGGGAACAGGCTCGAACCGTCCACGCGTTCGCCTTCGGTCAGGATGGTCTCCAGGTAAGACAGGCTGTTGATAATGAAATTGAGCGTCTTGACTCGTCCGTCCTCGGCAGGGTACATAAAGTTGACCATCTTTATGCCGTTGCCGGTGATATAGTGGATGATGTCTTCTCGGGTGAAGTCCTTGGGCTCCTTGCCAAGATAAGTAACCAAAAGGTTAGGGTTGAGGCTGATAATATCCTTCATTACGGAATATGATTATTGATTGTTAACCGAACATTTTGCGGACTCTCTCGAAGAATCCTTTATCTTCTCCGTCTTCAGACGGCTTGAAATTTTCTTTCTCCTTCATCTTCTCGAATGCGGCGCGGTCATCCTTGTCCAGTTTCGTAGGGACATAGACCTGCACATAGACCAGCAGGTCGCCGCTGCCGTAGCCGTTGATATCCGGGAGACCCTTGCCCCTGAGGCGGAGCATCTTGCCGGGCTGCGTGCCGGGCTCGATCTTGACCTTGAGGTTGCCGTCAACGCCGGGCACATGCGCCTCGCAACCGAGAGCGGCATCCGGAATCGAGAGATAAAGCGTATAGATGAGGTTATTGCCTTCGCGGATCAGATGGGGATGCTCTTCCTCCTCGATGACCACGAGCAGGTCGCCGCTCACGCCGTTGTTGCGGCCGGCATTGCCCTTTCCCCGGACGGTGAGTTGCATACCTTCTGCCACGCCTGCCGGAATCTTGAACGAGATTTCTTCCGAACTCTTGACGAGGCCCGAGCCGTTGCAATTGTGGCACGGACGGACTATTTTGCGACCTTCTCCGCCGCAGTCGGGGCAGGCTTCCTGTGTCTGCATCTGTCCGAGGAATGTCTGGCGGACGCTGGTTATAACGCCGGTGCCGTGGCAGCGGTTACAGGTCTGTATATCCGCCTCGGAATCGGCTCCGCGGCCGTTACAGGTCGGGCAGGGGATGGTCTTGTTGATCTTGACCTTCTTTTCGACGCCGTGCGCAATCTCCTGCAGGCTCAGTTTGACGCGAATGCGGATATCGCTGCCGCGATGAACGCGCCTGCCGCCACGTGTGCCGCCGCCTCCGAAGCCACCGAATCCGAAACCTCCGAAGATGTCGCCGAAGTGCGAGAAAATATCGTCCATCGAGAATCCGCCGCCGCTGAATCCGCCTGCGCCTTCCATTCCGGCGTGGCCGTACTGGTCGTAGCGGGCCTTCTTCTGAGGATCGCTCAGCACGTCATAGGCTTCTGCGGCTTCCTTGAACTTCTCCTCTGCCTCCTTGTCACCCGGATTCTTGTCCGGATGGTACTGGATGGCCTTCTTGCGGTAGGCCTTCTTTATCTCGTCGGCACTCGCGTTGCGGTCAACGCCGAGAACCTCGTAATAATCTCTTTTCTCTGCCATAATGCCCTCCTTAGATGCCGACGACTACCTGGGCGAAACGCAGCACCTTATCGTGCAGCATATAGCCCTGACGGGTAACGTCGATGACTGTATTTTTCAATTCGGGTGAAGGCGCCGGGAACTGCGAGATGGCCTCGTGGTAATCCGTGTCGAATGCGGCGCCCTGAGCCTCGATGCGTGTCACGCCGCGCTCCTTGAGGT
>CAMZIP010000161.1 GCA_947307265.1 uncultured Bacteroidales bacterium
AGTGGCGGTTCGAATCCGTCTACCTCAACTAAAAAAGCCGCTCCGGAGCTCTATCCCGGACTGATGGCGGGGTAGCTCAGTTGGTTAGAGCGCATGATTCATAATCATGAGGTCTCCAGTTCAATCCTGGATCCCGCTACAAAGCCAGAAGGCCGCAGGAAACTGCGGCTTTTTTTGTGGTCGGTGCTGCTCGGAATGATATCAGAAATCCAGCCACCTTTTCACCAAGGTGGCTTTTTCTTTACTCACAATAATCTCGGTGTCCGGATAACCTTGCGGTGAAACGGATTAAATCGCCGGTGAAACGGAAATAGTCTATACTGGAAATGGTGACCGGAAACTTTTCGTATCTTTATCGTCTCTAAAAGGACTGCCTACGGAGACTGAAACTCAAACGAATTATATGATTCCCACTTCCGCGAAGGAAGTGAAGAGTCTGGGCTGGGAATGGATTGATGTCATCATCTTCACCGGTGATGCGTTCATCGACCATCCGAGTTTCGGTACGGCCTGCATAGCGCGCTGGCTGCAGCACAACGGCTATCGCGTGGCAGTGGTTCCTCAGCCGAACTGGCGCGATGATTTGCGGGATTTCCGAAAACTTGGCCGTCCGCGCCTGTATTTCGCAGTCAATGCGGGTGCAATGGATTCGATGGTCAATCATTATACCGCCGCCCGCCGCCTGCGCCACGACGATGCCTATACGCCCGAGGGCAAGGCAGGTGCGCGTCCGGACCGCGCAGTCACGGTATATACGCAGATCCTCAAACGGCTGTGGCCGGACGTGCCGGTGGTAATCGGCGGCATCGAAGCCTCCCTGCGCCGCCTGACGCACTATGACTATTGGGATGACAAATTGATGCCCTCGGTTCTTGTGGACAGCGGCGCCGACTGGCTCTGTTACGGAATGGGTGAGCGTCCGATGCTGGCCATCACTCGCGCATACGACAAGGGCTGGAGCCGTCATCAGATGGAATCGCTGCAGCAATTCGCATTCCTGCGCCGCGGCGTTTCTCATCGCAAAGATGCCATATTCCTGCATTCTTTCGAAGAATGTCTCGAGAGCAAGGAGGCTTTCGCCGAAAACGCCGGGACGATGGAGGTGCAGGCCAATATGCTGCTCTCAAGCACCATAATCGAACCTGTGGGCGAAGGTTATATTCAGGTCAATCCGCCATTCCCTCCGGCCACGACGGGCGAAATGGATTCCTGGTGGGCCCTGCCGTTCAGCCGTCAGCCGCATCCGCGTTATGCCGGCAAACGCATTCCCGCCTACGATATGATCAAGGACAGCATCATAACGCACCGGGGCTGTTTCGGAGGCTGCAACTTCTGCACTATCGCCGCCCATCAGGGCAAATTCATCCAGAGCCGCAGTCAGCAGAGCATTCTTGCCGAAGTTCGACAACTCGCCGCGATGCCTTCTTTCAGAGGCAATATCTCCGACCTCGGCGCACCTACGGCCAATATGTACGGTATGAAAGGCCGCGACGGGGCGCTTTGCTCCGTTTGCCGTCGCCGTTCCTGCCTTTTCCCGTCCCGCTGCCGCAACCTCAACGTCTCGCACGAACGGCTGCTGGAACTGTATGCGAAAGTCTGTGCCGTCAAGGGCATACGCCACGCATATATCGGAAGCGGCATCAGATACGACCTGTTCCTGGACAAGGACGGATTTATCGACGATACCGGCAGGAAATACCTCCGTGAACTCATCGTCAATCATACTTCAGGTCGCCTGAAAGTGGCTCCGGAGCATACCGAAGAGCACGTGCTGCAATGTATGGCGAAGCCCTCATTCGAACTTTTCCGCCGCCTGCGGAAGGAGTTTGACAGCATAAATGCCGAGGAAGGCACTCACGTCGAACTGGTACCGTACTTCATTTCTTCACACCCCGGATGCAGCCTTCGCGATATGCAGGCGCTGGCCGCCAATCCGACGCTGCGCGGAATCTGGATGGACCAGGTGCAGGATTTTATGCCGACGCCGATGACCGCTTCTTCGGTTATGTTCTACACCGGCATCGATCCGCGCACTATGAAACCCGTTTTCGTAGAACGCGATCCCGAGCGCAAACGCGCACAGCGGGCACAGTTCCGCACCTCCAAATAAGTTTGTATCTTTACACGACAATAACCGAGCAATGGAACCTTATATTCACAAAGTCAGGTATTACGAATGCGACCGGATGGGCGTGACGCATCATTCCAACTATGTCCGGATGATGGAAGAAGCACGCATCGATCTTCTTGACCGCCTGGGCTACGGATTTGAAAGGATGGAAGCCGACGGCCTCGTTTCGCCGGTCATCGGCATAAACGTCCAGTACAAAAAGTCCACGACATTTCAGGATGAGGTTGCCATATCGCTCAAACTGCTCGAAATGTCAGCGCTCAAGTTTAAATTCGGCTATACGATGACGGTCCGAGGCCAAGTCGTCTGCACGGCCGAAAGCACGCACTGCTTCTTCCGCGACGGCCGTCCCGTCTCGTTCGAGCAGTGCTATCCGGAACTGGTAGAGAAACTGAAGGAGATATAAATCCCCCGCCCGGGGCACAACAAGACCTTGCAAGATGATGATTCCCTGTCACTTACAAGGTCTTTCTTTTTTGCATTCACCCAGATGGCCAAATATTATTCACCCATTTGGCCAATTATAATCTGAAACAAATTAAAAAAAACTACGGCTATTTCAAAAATTAGCCGTATATTTGTCACAAAAAGACGCCTATGGCCAAGTTATATCAAGATATATCCGCAAGCGGAGGAACGATACGGACCCGTGAACTACAAGAGCCCAGGGCTTACTATGGAATCAACAAAGACATCAAGTCTGGCAATGTCATCAGGCTCAAGAATGGTGTGTATAT
>CAMZIP010000162.1 GCA_947307265.1 uncultured Bacteroidales bacterium
CAGTCTCGGGAGCGGTCATCGTCAGGGTGCAGGTGCCTGCGCTCTTGGCCTCGACTAATCCGACTGCTCCGGGCGAAAGGAATGCGACGTTCTCATCGTCGATAGAGTAGGAAACGGTTGCGCCCGAATTAGCGGTTGCACCGACCTCCCAGTGGTCGCCGACATACATCTGCTTGGTGGTAGCTGCGGTAATCACGCCGGGCATCTTGCCGCTGACGGTGATGTCGTCATCTGAGAGGATAACAATCTGATGATTACCGTTGTAGTAACTCGGATAGCCGAAGAGGGTGATATTTGCGCCAGCGCTGTATGACTTGGCAACTAGAGAAGTCGAAGCAGTATAGACAGCTATCGGGGTATTATTCTTCGTAATTTCACCGTTACGGTCGGAACCGCCGAAGCCGTCTGTGACGGTAGCATCGATAATTTCGATGTAACGGCAAACAAGTTCTTCGTAATACTCTTCGAGTACATCGTTAGATATAACCAACGTAGGAATACTCTCACCGGGAACTGCATCGCCATCGAAAGTGAAGGAGGTAACCTCGGGAATACCTCCGTTGAAGTTGTAGCCGGAAAAGGAGAGAGTACCGTTGAGTACGGTACCGGGTGCTACTTCGAAGTCAAGGCCGGTGATACCATAGCAATATACTGCCGCGCCTTCATCTTGAATGTAGAAGTTGTACTTGTTGTCGGAAACGGCCTGCACACCGGTAATAATTGCATCTTCGAGGGTGATGCTGCCGGAGTACGGTTCAGCCTTGGTAGCAGCAAGAAGTTTAGCCTTGATGGCACCCAGGCCCTTATCGGTCGGAGTCGGAGTGGCCTTGACGGTAATGTCATTGTCCCAAACTATCATCAGGCGGCTTTCAACATCGCCATCAGTCGGTTTGTAGAATGAAGGGAAGCAAACCAGATCAAGGCCGCTACCCTGGAGATAGTACTCGGTTACGCTTGTAGTGGCCGCAGTGCGTACACCTATGGAGTACTCGCCTTGTGCAATTGTACCGTCACGGTCTGTAGAGCCGAAGCCGTCTGTTACGGTGACGTCAGTCAGCATTACACGACGGCAGAGGTAATTCTGGAAACCGTTTAAAACTAAATCAGGGATTGAAACGAGATGCACGGGAAGAGCAGGTGCCTGCTCCGTGTTGCCGTCGAATTTGAACTTGGTCACCTCAGGAACGCCGTTGTAGTTGTAACCACGGCCGGTGATGGTACCGAAGAGGCAGTCACCGACTGAAAGGCCATTCTCAGAGATATTATAACAGTAAACGGCTGCATCATCATCTTCGAGGTAGAAGTGCAGGCCATTCTCACTGATGGAAGTAACGATTGCACCGTTAACCTCTGCCGTGAAGTCGGTTGCCGTGTCGTAGGACAGGAGTTTCTCCTGGAGAGCCTTCAGACCGACGATGCCGGCCTCGACGACTGTCAGGTTGTATGAAGCGCTGGCAGCCTTGTAAACGTCGCTTTCCTCTGCCGTAGCGGTGATAACAGTGGTACCTGCCGCGACGAGAGTTACCGCACCCGTGGTGGCATCGACAGTCGCCGCGTCAGGATTGCTGCTGGTGTAGGTGACCGGGGTCATTGCGCCCTCTACCGTCGGAGCGTCGAATGTCTCACCTATCGTAGCTGTCAGATCGTACGTGGGGATAGGGAATGAGAGCTGCTGTGCAGTGCGGCCGTCCTCGACGTAGGTGACGCGGATACCTTGGAATACCAGACGGTGGTTCTTGTCCGTACCGGTGCAGTAGAAGGTGACCTTGCTGCTGTTGATGCCGTTGAGGGTATAGTTCGTGCCCTTGGGAACGTCAATGTTGTCCGAGAGTACGGTATCGTTGCCGATGGTATAGGCGAAGGTCGCATCGGTGCTGCCGATCATCAGCTGTACGCCCTTGATCTGGTCGCCAGTGGTGGACTCTATGGTCAGGACACCGCCGATAGTCTGGCCTGAGCCTGCCTGATAGAGACGGACTTCGCTGCTGTTTGCATTGTAAGCGGGAGCATTGGCAGCGCCGCCCTTTTCGGTGGAATAATAGATACTGCTGTTGCCGATATTGCCGTAGAGGTAATTGTTGTATGCCTCGGCCTGATCTGCGGTGAACACCGGAGTGGTGACCGTGTAGTATTTGTTGCCAAGACGGCTGTCGATATCGCCGAAGTCATAGATCTTGCCTGCCTCGAGCGTGACCTCACCGTAGATGACAGCGTGTGCGTTGCCGGTAACGGCAAAATCCAGGCAGTTATAAGTCCCGGGGAAGATACCGATATAGTAAGTGCCGGGCTCCGCATTGTCGGGCTTGACCATCATACTGGTCGCGGCTGTCGGCAGAAGCTCAAATTGATATACACTTGCGGCAGAAACGGGGTCTGTAGAAGGGGTTACGACTGCAGAAGTGTAGAATTGTTCATTATCTCCGCTAAACAGAACAATCTTTTCGTGAGATTCTGTCGTGGTGAATCGTATGATGGCTGTCAGGCAGTCGAACGTGAGAGTCTTGTTGTCCGAACCGGCATAACCGACATAAGCTTCACCGATAGTACCTCTGAAGACATTACCACGTTCGACTTTGAATGAATTATCTTCTTTAGATAAAATGGTGGCATTATAATCGCAGGCCATTGCGAAATAGCGGTCAGCGGTGGGGCTGAGACTTGTAGAGTTGAATACGGCAGTTGCCATTCCATCGTAGTCGATATCTACGAGCACCTCTTCGTATTGACCGTTGCTGTCCATAAGGGAGATCCAGTCTTTGGCGTTCCAATATGCGTGGAACTCATCGTCGATTGAGATCTTGGTGATATCGCACGCATTCGCGGTGTAAGTAACACCC
>CAMZIP010000163.1 GCA_947307265.1 uncultured Bacteroidales bacterium
GCTGTAGCGGCTTCCGACATCCTGCAATTCGACCACTATGCCGTCGATGCCTTCGAGTGCCTTGAGGGGAACTTCGGTAGTCACTTCGACCGTTTCGATACCTTCGCAAACCTGGCCGTAGAGTGAGTGTTCCGGCATAATGACGCGGACCAGATTGCCGCGGCGGGCAAGCAGTTCGAAGAGGTAGGCACCTTCGTCGGGATGCCAGGCGGCGTGGTTGCAGAGCACGGCCAGACGGCCGTTTTGCAGCGTCAGGTCAGGCTGCTCCAGGAACGGAGTTGTGCGAAGCGAAAACATTATTCGGGCATATTGGCGCGGATGATGTCGATGACCTCGCCGGCCAGGGCATCAGCCGCTTCTTCTGTCGGTGCCTCCGCGTAGATGCGGATGATGGGCTCGGTGTTGGATTTGCGAAGCACCACCCAGCGGCGGTCGGCCTCGAAATCGACACGCAGTCCGTCGGAGGTGTCGCAGCGTTCGTTCTTGAATTTATCGTGAACGGCATCCAGCAGACGGCCGATGAGAGCCTGGTCTGCAGTGCGGATCTTGTTCTTGGATATGTAATAAGGAGGGTAGGTGGCCCTCAGCTGAGTCATAGAGCATTTGCGGTGAGCGAGCAGGCTCAGGATGAGCGCCGTGCCGATGAGGGCGTCGCGGCCGCAATGGAAGTCGGGAACGATCACGCCGCCGTTGCCTTCGCCGCCGATGACTGCGCCGATCTCGTGCATAAGCGTGGTGACGTTCTTTTCACCGACCTTCGAGAACTTATATACGCAGCCGTTGGACTCCGTCACGTCGCGCAGTGCGCGTGAAGATGAAAGGTTGGAGACCGTCGGGCCCTGGCGATGCTCCAGGAACCAGTCTGCCGCTGCCACGAGGGTATATTCTTCGCCGAAAGGCGAACCGTCTTCGCAAATAAGGGCGAGGCGGTCAACGTCCGGATCGACGCTGATACCGATATCCGCCTTCTGCTTGCGAACTTCGTCGGAGAGGCCGACGAGGTTGGCCGGAAGCGGCTCGGGATTGTGTGCGAAATGTCCGTCGGGCGTGCCGTTGATGGTGATGCATTCGACTCCGAGAGCCTCCAGCAGGCGGGGCATAATGATGCCGCCGACGGAGTTGACGGGATCCAGGACGGCCTTGAATCCTGCCGCGCGGATGGCCTTAAGATCGACCAGCGGGTAGGAGAGTACGTCATCGATATGCTTCTGGGTGTAATCTTTCTCGGTCAGGTGGCCCATTTCCTCGACGCCCGGATAGACGAATTCGCCTGCGCGTGCGATGCGGATGATCTCGTTGCCCTCAGCATCGTCGAGAAATTCACCCTGCTCGTTGAGCAGTTTGAGCGCGTTCCATTCCATCGGATTGTGCGAAGCGGTGAGGATGATGCCGCCGTCGGCTTTCTCGCGGATCACTGCAAGTTCGGTGGTCGGCGTGGAAGCGAGTCCGATATCGGTTACGTCTATTCCGCAGGCGAGCAGCGTGCCGGTTACCAAGCGGTCAACCATCTGGCCCGAGATGCGTGCGTCGCGACCTACTACTATATTGAGTCTGCGACCCGCGAAACGGGCTTTGCGCTGAATGGCATAAGCCGTTGTGAAACTGACGATATCCAATGGTGAAAGGCCTTCTCCGGTAGCACCGCCGATGGTGCCTCGAATGCCAGAAATAGATGCAACCAGTGACATATATAGAGTATTTTTTATAATTTTGAGCCAAAGTTAGAAATTAATTCACAAAATCGGTTATGAAAAAAATCCTTTTGACTCTTGCGGCTCTGATGCTCATTTCTACAGCATCTTACGCTCAGTTCGGTAATCTTCTCAACCAGGTTGCCGGCGCAGTTTCAGGCCTCACCGGCACCAACGGCAACAATACCAATGACAACTCTACGGCTTCCACCGTTACCGGTCTGGTCAACACCATCGCCAGCATCGTATCGAACAACACCCTGACTTCAGTCGATGTAGTAGGTGACTGGAACTACCAGAGCAGCGCAGTCGCACTGAGTTCTTCGACCAACGCCATTTCCACTATGGCTGCTTCCGCAGCACAGTCCATCCTCGAGAAGAAGCTGGACGAGTATCTGGCAAAGATCGGCATCAAGAGCGGCCTGTTCAAGATCAACTTTATGCAGGACGGCAATATGACGCTGACCTACGGTACCAAGACCTTCAGCGGCTCCTGGGCTTATGACCAATCCTCCGACAAGGTTACCCTCAAACTCTTCAAACTCGTGACTGTCAAGGCAATCGTGGCAAAGGAATCGACCGGCGAACTCCGCCTCCTGTTCGATGCCTCCTCTCTGATGAAGCTCCTCAAGTCCATCGCGGCACAGGCTAACAACAGCACCATCCAGAGCATCGGTGCACTTCTGGAGAGTTACGATCAGTTCTACGCAGGATTCAAAATGTCAAAATAAATTTTGCAGTTCCCGCTTTTATTTCTACATTTGCACGCTTTTTTAGACAACAATAACAAAAAGTCTCAATTATGAAGAATGGTATTCATCCCGAAACCTACCGTCTTGTAGCTTTCAAGGATATGTCCAACGAGCACGTGTTCATCACCCGCTCCTGCGTCAACACCAAAGAGACCATCGAGATCGACGGCGTCGAGTTCCCGGTAGTCAAGGTTGAGATTTCGAACACTTCGCACCCGTTCTACACCGGTAAGATGAAGCTGGTCGATACCGCAGGTCGTGTTGATAAGTTCTACAGCCGTTACGGACAGAAGAAGAAATAAGCATACACGCGGGAAGGCATTCCTCTGGATGTGGCGCAGTTGGTAGCGCACCTGGTTAGGGACCAGGAGGTCGCTG
>CAMZIP010000164.1 GCA_947307265.1 uncultured Bacteroidales bacterium
GAATCATACAGCCACCTGCGCCACCTGTTCAAGTTCCATTCCTGGGCGCCGGTTTATTATGACGTGGACAGGATAATGGCGATGTCCGGCGATCATCTTTACGAGTTCGCTTCGCTCGGCGCGGTTGCATATTCGCAGAATGACCTGAATACACTTACCTCCAAAATCGGCGTTTCGTTCCACGGCGGACGAGTTGCGGGGCATCTGGCATTTACGGCATTTGCCGCAGGTCTTGACTGGGAACTGAGGGCGGATGTCGGCGACCAGCAGCGCAGCCGTACATATATGGATTCGGAAAAGAAGCCTCTGATGCTCGGCGGTCCGTCGATCAAGACGACGCTGTTGGTGGACTATCCGCTCAATCTCTATGATTGCGGCTGGAACCGTGCGTTCGTTCCGTCGCTGCGGGTGCTATATTCCAATATGCAGTACGAAACGGATGAGGGGAAGGTCTATGGCCGAAGCAAGATTCGCCTCGGCGCGCGTTACTACAAGATGCTGTCGACTCCGACCTCGTCGATGATGCCGCGACTCGGTTGCAGCATTTCGGCTTATGCGCAGGCAGGTCTTTCGGGCGGCGGGCTGTCCCCGGCCTCGTTCTATACCTCCGGATATATGTACCTCCCGGCTCTGAGACGGACTCACGGCCTCAAGCTTTCTGCCGAATATGAGCACAATACCCGCGACGAGCAGCTGATCGGCCTGAGTACGATGGCTTCGCTGCCGCGAGGCGAGAACGGACTCAATGCCGCCAGGGATTACCTGAAATTGTCGCTCGATTATGCATTCCCCGTATGGCTCGGCGACTTTACCCTGCTGGAGTTCCTGTACCTGCAAAGACTGCGCGTGACTCCTTTCACTGACTGCGCTTTCAGCTGGGGACTGCCTGACTATCAGACCGGTTGCCGTGTGCATTGCTCGCCTGGTATGGATATGCTGGTCGATTTCCATTTGTTCCGCCTTTCGTTCGGTCTTTCCGCCGGCATCAGATATGCGCGTACAGATGCCTTCGGCCCCGGTTCGTCCAATTATTTCAAAGCACTTTTCGAATTTGCGCTATAGAGCCGGTTTGCACCGTCCGCAAAGATTTATTAACTTGTAGCCTGATAATTAACCTGTAGAACTATGCTGGAGATTCTCAAGACTGCCAACAATTTTCTTTACACGTACATCATTATCGGCCTGCTGATTGGTTGCGGCATTTACTTTACCATCCGAACGAAGGGAGTTCAGTTCCGCCTGATAGGCGACAGCATAAGGCTCCTTTTCAACAGCGGCGACAAGCCCTCCGGCAAGAAGGGAGTCTCGTCGTTCCAGGCGTTTGCCGTTTCGCTCGGCAGCCGCGTCGGTACCGGCAATCTCGCAGGCGTGGCTACGGCTATCACGGTCGGCGGCCCCGGTGCGGTGTTCTGGATGTGGATTACGGCTCTCCTGGGTGCATCTACAGGCTTTATGGAGGCGACGCTCGCACAGCTTTACAAGCGCAAGGATAAGGATTCGTTCCTCGGCGGTCCGGCATATTATATCGAATCAGGTCTCGGCAGCCGTGTGCTTGCGGTGATTTCCGCTATCCTCATCATATTTGCATTCGCATTCGGTTTTACGCTCGTGCAGTGCAATACCATCGGTTCGGCGTTCCACAGCCAGTTCGGCATCAGCAATGAGTTGGTCGGCATTGGCGTGGCGCTGCTGCTCGGTGCCATCATTTTCGGCGGCATCCAGCGTATCGCGAAGGTGACAGCAGTGGTCGTGCCGTTTATGGCTATCGGTTATCTGCTGGTGTCACTGATCGTGCTGGTGCTGAATATCACCAGGATTCCGGAGGCGTTCGGTATGATTTTCAGTTCGGCTTTCGGTATCAATCAGGTTGCCGGAGGTCTGATGGGCGCAGCCGTGATGCAGGGTGTGCGACGCGGCCTTTTCAGCAATGAGGCCGGTCTCGGTTCGGCTCCCAATGCCGCCGCTACCGCTTCTGTTTCGCATCCGGTGAAGCAGGGTCTGGTGCAGGCGTTCGGCGTGTTTATCGATACCATCGTGATCTGTTCGTGTACTGCATTTATCCTGCTGCTGAGCGGCGTGGATCTGAGCGGTGCGTCGGGACGCGGTATCGAACTCACGCAGGCTGCGATGGTGAGCCAGTTGGGCCCCGCCGGCAGTTGGTTCATTACCATCGCGCTGTTCTTCTTCGCTTTCAGCACGGTCATCAGTACCTACTATTACGGCGAAGCCAATCTCCGTTTCTTCACGAAGAATAAGGTGGCAATGGTGATTTTCCGCATCGCGGTGCTTGCCGTTGCGGTCGTGGGAACCTGTATTTCGCTGGAATCAGCCTGGGAGCTGACGGATATCTCGATGGGTATCTGCGGTATATTCAACCTTATCGCCCTTCTGGTGCTTTGCCCGAAAGTGATTAAGGTGCTCAAGGATTACACCCGCCAGCGCCGGGAAGGCATTAAGAATCCTCAGTATCCTGACTGGTGGGAAGATCACAAGACTGATCTCTAAGGCTCAGGAGTTCTTTGGCCCTGTCCTCGTCGCATTCGAGAACCATAAGTCTGGCAGGCTGCTGCAGGAAGGTCGAAGGGTAGGGTGAATCCCCGCCCATCACCGTCGCCTCGACGCCGTTGGCTTCGAGATAGAGCCTGTCGATATCCGCGATAATCGGGTCGTTGTAACTGGCAACGCTCACCAGTTTCGAACGCGTATCCTGCCTGTTGTCCATAGTTCTATTACATTTTACAGATTAATCGGGGCTTACCACTTCTCGTAGTGGATGTTTTCCGGCTTCCACTTGTCCTTGGGCTTGTCGT
>CAMZIP010000165.1 GCA_947307265.1 uncultured Bacteroidales bacterium
GCATCCGCCGCTGCCGGTGTAACCGGTGGTGGAAAGGATGACGTCAGGAATACCTGCTACGGTGAGCTGCTTGAAAGTATAATATTCCATCGAGAGGATGTCCTCGTTGCAGAGTTTCTGCATCACTTCCATTGCCTTCGGGCCCTGGATGGCGAGCTGGCAGGTCTCATCGGAACGGTTGATGAGAGTCTTGCCGGGCTCCAGACCGAACTTGGGAGCATACTTGAGGAGGTTGTTCCAGTCCTTCTCGATATTTGCTGCGTTGACAGCGAGGAGAATCTTCTCAGGGCTGAAGAAATATGCGATGAAGTCATCTACGATGCCGCCGTTTCCATTGGGGAAGCAGTTGTACTGCGCCTTGCCGGGGAAAAGCACAGAAAGGTCATTTGTAGAAACATACTGCATAAACGGCAGTGCGTTGGGGCCGAGGACCCAGATCTCACCCATATGGGAGACGTCGAAAACGCCTACGCCATTACGGACGGTCTCGTGCTCTTCGTTGATACCCGTGTACTGAATGGGCATGTTGAAGCCTGCAAAGGGAGCCATTTTGGCGCCGAGTGCGATGTGCTTCTCTGTGAAAACGGTATTCTTCATATTGCTGTAATGTTTATAATATTTCGTGGTCAGTGCGCCTCCAACTGCGCATCAGTGCAAATTTAACACTTTTTGCTTTACTTTTTCTATATTTGCAAAGATGGAGAAAAAGATTGTTTTACAGGACGTAGATCCTGTCGATATTTATGGCGTAAACAATCGCCTTTTTGATATGTTAACCTCACGGTTTCCGAAGGTTAAGGCCGTCGCGCGCGGCTCCGAGATAACCATTCTGGGACCGGAAGACGAGATAGAGGCATTCGAAGCAAAACTGAATGCGCTGATAGCGCTGCGCCGCACCAAACCCATCTTAAACGAGTATGATGTCGATTCGCTTTTCGACGGACGCGCACGCAATCCGGAAGAAGGTGCAGTCGATCTGAGCGAAGGCCACGAGCATATTATCCTCTACAACAACGACGGACGCGCCATCAAGGCCCGCACACCCAATCAGCAGCGTCTCGTCAGGGAATATTATACGCACGACCTGCTTTTCGCGGTAGGCCCCGCCGGCACCGGCAAAACCTATACGGCCATCGCGCTTGCAGTCCGCGCCCTCAAGAACCGCGAAGTCAAGCGACTGATCCTCACCCGCCCCGCTGTCGAGGCCGGAGAGAGGCTCGGATTCCTGCCGGGCGATATGAAGGAGAAACTCGATCCGTATCTCCAGCCTCTCTACGATGCGCTGCAGGATATGATTCCAGCCAAGCGGCTGCAGAATTTTATGGAAGAAGGCATCATTCAGATCGCGCCGCTCGCGTATATGCGCGGCCGCACGCTGGACAAGGCATTCGTCATCCTCGACGAGGCGCAGAACACCTCTCTCGGTCAGCTTAAGATGTTCCTGACTCGAATGGGCTGCGATGCGAAGTTCATCGTTACGGGCGACGCGACGCAGATCGACCTGCCGAGAAAATCGGACTCCGGACTGATGCGCGGAATGGAGATCCTGAAGGGCATCAAAGGCATCAGTTTCATACACTTCGACAAGGGCGATATAGTCCGCCACCCGCTTGTGACGCGGATTGTAGATGCTTTTGACAAAGAAAACGTGGATTAATTTTTTATATATTTGCGGCTATGAACCAGACTTTGGAATTCATACTTCGAATTTTTATGGCAGGCCTTATGGGCGGTGCCATAGGTTTTGAGCGAAGCATCCGCGCAAAGAGCGCAGGTATCCGTACGCACTTCCTGGTAGCACTGGGCAGCGCACTGCTGATGCTGGTTTCACAATATGCCTTTGAGGGCTCTCGCCAATTCGATGCTGCGCGCGTTGCAGCGCAGGTCGTCTCGGGCGTCGGCTTCCTCGGCGCGGGCGTCATCATTTTCCAGAAAAACGCGGTCCGCGGCCTTACGACGGCCGCCGGAATATGGGTCGCATCAGCCGTCGGCCTCGCCTGCGGTGCCGGCCTCTACTGGCTCTCGTTCATCACTGCATTGATAGTCGTCGTCTGCCTCGAAGTTATGCATCTGACTATGACGCGTTTCGAGCACAAGACGGTCACAATCAGTTTCCTGGCGGATTCACCGGACATCGCATCCGAGACGGTGCGCTCCTTCGGCAAACGCGCCGGCAACTTTACCCTGTTCCGCACCGGCGAGAAATACAAAGCCACCTTTGAACTGACAGTGGACGGAAATGCAACTACCGATACGATAATAGCAGCAATCGAACAACACGAAGGTGTTTCGATAGATTCTGTAGAATAATATTAATTTTTAAACCCTTTCTGAAATGAAAAAGATTTTTGTTTTTGCTTTCGCAGCATCGATGATGCTCCTTTCTATCAGTGCTAACGCCCAGATTCACATCGACGCAGGCTATGCCAGGACTCACGAAGTCACTACCAGCAGCAATACATCCAAGACCGCTCATTACAACGGTGCTTACGCAGGTTTCGGATATACCCTCAAACTGGGCGAGTACTTTGCAGTAGATCCTGCAGTCCGCTATACTTACAGCAAGTGCAACGAGAAGCAGTGGGAAGTCACCGATAACATCTACGGTACATATACCGGCACAGAGCAGCGCGTAGAAGGCCTCCTCGACTTTCAGGTCCGCCTCGATTTCAGAAAGAATCTGACGGCTTTCGTCTATGCAGGTCCCCGTTATACTTATGCCATCAGCTCCAAAGGCCAGAGGGCCTACACTGCAGCGATGGTCAAGATCACGACGGATGTT
>CAMZIP010000166.1 GCA_947307265.1 uncultured Bacteroidales bacterium
TCACACTCGCTTTCAAGGATAAGGCATTCACGGAGAACGTTATCTATGAACGGCTATTGAGTGATAAGTTATCGGCAAATCTTGGATATCTGTACGAAAACATCGTTGCACAGATGCTGACTGCATCCGGGAACAAACTCTTTTACCATTCGTGGTCTACAGAAAGCGGCAAGCACAATTATGAGATTGATTTTCTCCTTTCGCGCGGAACAAAGATTACTCCTGTCGAGGTGAAATCATCCACCTACAAGACACATGTATCTTTAGACCATTTTTGCGAGAAGTATTCTTCGCGGATAACGAATGACCGGTATCTGGTGTTTTCTAAGGATTATGCTAATGAAGGCCCCGTCAAGTACCTTCCTGCTTACATGGCTTACTTCTTATGAGTTGTGAATTGCTTTCGTTTTAGTACCTTTGACATTATACTCACAACAGAAGTATAACAAATAGAAAGCGGTCCATAAAGGACCGCTTGAACCTGCTATATCTAATTGCCGATTCCACTGGGAACTTACCAGCCTAGTCATTGCTGACGCTGCAAATATAGCAATAATTTTTAATCTAACCAACTCTTGCCTATCTAAAGAAAGTTGTGAATTGCTTTCGTTTTAGTAACTTTGACATTATACCCACAAAGAAAGATGAGCAGCATTATATTTAATGACAAGAAAAGGGAAGACAGGAGTATTAAAACCTTAATCATCGGGGCAATTCTTGCTGTACCTGCCTCTATTTTTCTCGGCATCTACTTTGAAGGTTCGGTAGACTATATGTTTTTCGTCTATCCGTTTGCGCTTTTGGGTATTTCGCTATGTTTAGTTATTCTCGACTATATACTTGTCATTCCTATAACAACCCTCATTAATAAAAAACGAAAGAAGAGGGAAGCAACCATTTCGCAAGAAAAAAAATAAGGGATAGATATCTACCCCTTAAATGAGTATCCAAGCTTGGATATGCCGCGCCACCCGCTCTACGCCTTCTTCTCCACCGTGCGGAGGCAAAGTTCGTCGAGCTGGGTATCGTCAATCGGCGCGGGAGCGTCAAGCATAACGTCGCGGCCCGTGTTGTTCTTGGGGAATGCGATATAGTCGCGGATGGTCTCTACGCCGCCGAAGAGCGCGCAGACGCGGTCGAAACCGAATGCAATACCGCCGTGCGGGGGAGCGCCATAGCGGAAAGCATTGATCATAAAGCCGAACTTGGCCTCTGCATCCTCATTGGTGATGCCGAGCACCTCGAACATACGGCGCTGCATCGACGCATCGTGGATACGGATCGAACCGCCGCCGAGTTCCGTGCCGTTCAGCACGAAATCGTATGCATTGGCGCAGACGCGCTCCAGATCCTCCTTCTTATTGCTGTTGAACCAATCCATATGCTCCGGCTTGGGCGCCGTAAACGGATGGTGCATAGCATAGAAACGCTGAGTCTCGTCATCCCATTCGAGAAGCGGGAAATCAACCACCCAAAGCGGCGCGAACTCCAGCGGATGGCGCAGGCCGAGGCGGTTGCCCATCTCTATACGAAGCACGCCGAGTTGCGTCTGCGTCTTGCGGCGGGCACCGCACAGCATCAGCACGAGGTCGCCTGCAGCAGCACCGGCAGCATCTGCAACAGCCTTAAGCTGTTCGGGAGTATAGAACTTATCGACGGACGACTTGAGCGAGCCGTCTTCCTGGACGCGCAGATATACGAGGCCCTTTGCGCCGACCTGCGGACGCTTGACCCACTCCGTCAGTTCATCCAACTGCTTGCGGGTATAAACGGCTGCGCCGGGAACGGCGATGGCACCGATATACTCAGCTCCGTCAAATACCGGGAAACCACAGCCCTTGACGAGCGAAGTAACGTCGTGCAACTTCATTCCGAAACGGATATCCGGCTTATCGCTGCCGTAATTATCCATCGCGTCATACCAGGTAATGCGAGGGATGGGACGCTTGATATCAAGGCCGTGAACCGACTTGAACAGGCGCACCATCATACCCTCGAATACATCCAGCACATCCTCCTGCTCGACAAAGCTCATTTCGCAGTCGATCTGCGTAAACTCCGGCTGGCGGTCAGCGCGGAGGTCTTCGTCACGGAAGCAGCGGACAATCTGGAAATAACGGTCGAAACCGGCCACCATCAGCAACTGCTTCTGCTGCTGGGGAGACTGAGGAAGTGCATAGAACTGACCGGGGTTCATACGGGAAGGAACCACGAAATCGCGTGCTCCCTCCGGAGTACTCTTGATCAGATAAGGGGTTTCTATTTCAAGGAAACCATTGTCAGAGAGATAATTGCGGACTTCCTGCGCAATCTTGTGGCGCAGCATCAGCGCATTCTTGAGCGGATTGCGGCGAAGGTCCAGATAGCGGTAACGGGCACGCAGGTCCTCGCCGCCGTCGGACTCGTCTTCGATGGTAAACGGCGGTGTCTGGGACTCGTTGAGCACTTCGAGAGAAGTGATTTTCAACTCGATATCGCCGGTAGGAATCTTCGAATTCTTGCTTTCGCGCTCTTCGACGATACCCTCTGCGCGGATGACGAATTCACGGCCGAGACGCGCCACGACAGCGGCAACTGCCGGATCCGAGGCATCGTCGGCACGAAGCTGCGTGATACCGTAACGGTCGCGCAGGTCGATGAAATTCATTCCGCCCATACGGCGTACGCGCTGCACCCATCCGGCCAGCGTGACCTTCTTG
>CAMZIP010000167.1 GCA_947307265.1 uncultured Bacteroidales bacterium
AGGAACTATTGGCGGATAAATTACGCTATTACGCCGTATCGAAAAATGTAGAAATAATCGGTGAGGCGTCCTATATGCTGTCCACTGATTTCAAAAATAAGCACACTGAAATTCCTTGGAATGATATAATCAGGATGCGTCACGTTATTGTTCACGGATATGCGAATGTGCTACCTGAACTATTATGGCAAACTGCGCTTGTCGATGTCCCGATTCTGAAGAATCAGATTGAGGAGATACTTTATGGAAAATACTTAAATTCGCATTGTTCAAATTAAAGTCTTACAGAATGAAAAGGGTAGTGGTTATTTCGACGAGTCTGCGTCGTGGTTCGAACAGCGACAGGCTCGCTGACAAGTTTGTGGAAGGCGCCAAAGCCGCCGGAAATGATGTGGAAAAGATTTCCCTCGTCGGAAAGGAGATTCAGTTTTGCAAAGGTTGTTTGGGCTGCCATAAACTGGGCCGCTGCGTCATCAATGACGACGTGAATGATATAATGTTCAAAGTGCTGGAGGCTGACGTGGTTTGCTGGGCGACGCCAATCTACTACTACGAAATGAGCGGGCAGATGAAGACTCTTATCGACCGTATGAACGCGATATATTCGCTAGAATACAAGTTCCGCGATGTCTATTTGCTCACCGCGGCTGCCGAGGACGAGGAAGAGACGCCTAAGCGTGCCGAGATCGGGCTTGGCGGATGGATTGAATGCTACCCTGAAAGCCGCCTTGCCGGTAGTCTTTTCTGCGGCGGCGTAAATGCGCCCGGCGATATCGAAGGTAACGCCAAATTGCAAGACGCCTTCGAAATGGGAAAATTGGTATAAATCGAATCCGTAATGAGCAAACTCGTCGTCATAAACGCCTGCGTCCGTCAGGATGATTCGCGGACTCTGAGAGTCGCCGAACCAATTATCGAGGCGCTGTCGAAGCGATATGCTGTTGTGCGGTATGACCTGCCGCAGATGGATTTCGTCCTTCCGCTTTCGACGGAAAAGTTGGCAGAGCGGGATAGGGGAGTCATTGCTCCCTGGGCACTGGAGGCGGCGAAGAACATTGCCGAGGCCGACCGCATCATTATAGCGTCGCCTTTCTGGGATATGAGTTTCCCGGCAGTCTTGAAGTGCTTCTTTGAGCAGACGACGCTATTCGGAGTTACTTTCGTCGACGACGGCAAGACTTGCTCCGGTCTTTGCAAATCGCCCAAGGTCCTATATATCACAACCCGGGGCTCAAACATCGCCACGGGAGACCCGCTTGAGCAGGCAACGCCGTACATCAAAGCCATCGGCACTCTCTGGAACCTCGGCGAACTCACCACTCTCGCCGTCACGAACACTGATTACGCACCTGACGAATTGGAAACAAAACTCTCCGCCTGCATTTCGCAAGGTCTCGCACTTGCCGAAACTTGGTAACGGTTAAATAGTAATTATATGTCTACTAAGTATCCAGTCATTACTCTCTGCGGCAGCACCCGTTTCAAGGAACAGTTCCTGGAGGCGCAGAAGCGACTCACGCTGTCCGGCAACATCGTAATCAGCGTCGGCCTGTTCGGCCACTCCGGCGACGACGAGGTCTGGACCGAAGGCACCAAGGAAATGCTGGACGATATGCACAAGCGCAAAATCGATATGGCTGACAGCATCTTCGTCATCAATGTCGGCGGCTACATCGGCCAGAGCACCCGCAGCGAAATCGACTACGCCCTCGCCCACGGTAAAAAGGTAGAGTATCTCGAGAAACCATAACCCAAGGTGGTCTGGGGGCTTGCCCCCAGTAGGTATTATATTTCCACACACAAACACAGGGCGGCCGGCTGGCCTCCCTGTTTTTTAGCTTGTGGAGATGGGCGGACTCGAACCGCCGTCCAAACAACGTGCCCGAGGGCTTTCTACATACTTATCCGGCCTTTGATTGTCGGGGCCGTGCTGCCGGCAGGCGGGCCATACGGACCTTATCCGAGAAGTCTTGGCGTACGGTATCGGAGTCGGTGCGTGCATCCCGCTTGGATGATATCCCGGGTGCAGGGGAGAGCGGGCTTAAACCCCTGCGGGATACTCGTCGCAACGGACCTTGTCCGGGCGATTAAGGTAAACTACTCTGTAGATTACGCAGCGAGTGCATAGTTGTTGTTGCCAGTTATGGCTTGCGTCCGGGGATTAGCGAGCGGAGGGCGCCAGGCTCGGTATGCTTACCATCCGACATCATTTGCTGTCAAAACCAAAACATCCCCAAATGATTTTCGAATCGTACTGCAAAGATGCAAAAAATTACTTCAGCGTTGCATAAGACGATAGGAATTAGTATTTTTGTCTGCTTGTAAAATTAAAAACCGTATAGATTATGACACTCAAGGGCAGAAAGATAGCCGCCATACTCGTACTGATCATTATCGGTCTCGGCGTATTCGCATACTTCAAATTCTGGTGGGTCTTCAGCGACGGCACCAAGACCGGCGAACTCAACTCGCTGACCTATACCGGTTACATTTTTAAGACCTACGAAGGTGAGATAATCCTTTCGGGCTACGGCAACAAGTCTGCAAGCGGCGGCACCGTCCTCTCTAAGAACTTCAAGTTCTCAGTTGCAAACAAGGACGTCGCACTTCAGTTGCGCGACCTTACCGGCCAGAGAGTGACCGTCCATTACAAGGAGTACAAGGGCAAGCTGCCCTGGCGTGGCTACGAACGCA
>CAMZIP010000168.1 GCA_947307265.1 uncultured Bacteroidales bacterium
GCGTAACCTTGCTAAATCAGTGACAGTAGAAGAAGGATGGCTCAGATAATTGACGGACGCGCCATTGCCGCAGAACTCTACGAGCAGATGCGGCAGGAGGTTGAAGAGTTGGAAGGACGGTATGGACGCCGCCCCGGGCTTTATGTCATAATAGTGGGGGAGGATCCTGCAAGCCAGGTCTATGTCCGCAACAAGGAGATTGCCGCTCGCAAGGTCGGTATGGTCTCGGAGGCGATCCGCCTGCCCGAGAGCACTTCGCAGGACGAACTTCTGGACGTGATCGATTCGCTCAACCGCGACCCGAATGTGGACGGTATTCTCGTGCAGTTGCCTCTTCCCAAGCATATCGACAAGGATACGGTAATTGCGGCCGTGGCTCCCGACAAGGATGTCGACGGCTTCTTCGGTATGAAGTCGGGACTTACGCTCAAGGCGGGTTATGTCGCTCCCTGTACTCCTCGTGCCGCGATTCATCTGATTCGCACGACAGGTATGAAGATCGAAGGTTCGCACGCTCTGGTTATCGGTCGCGGCGAACTTGTCGGCAAGCCTGTCGCCGGCCTTCTGCTCGGCGAAAATGCTACCGTCACCATTGCTCATTCTCGTACTCGCAATCTCAAGGATCTGGCACTTACAGCGGATATTATCGTTGCCGCCGTCGGCCGTCCTCACATTGTTACCGGTGATATGGTCAAGCCCGGTGCCGTGCTGATCGACGTGGGGATCAATACCCTCGAAGACGGCACCATCGTGGGCGATATAGATTTCGAGGCTGCCTGCGGGAGGGCGGGGTATATCACTCCCGTGCCCGGCGGTGTCGGCCCGATGACTATTGCGATGCTAATGCGCAATACTCTTGACTGTTATAGCAAACACGTAAGTTAGTTACTATGTATAAGGATGGTAATCTTTATGTAGCGCACTGTGCTGACGGTGCGCTCAATCTTGTCGGCCGTATGGCCAATCGTCACGGCTTGATCGCCGGTGCTACGGGTACCGGCAAGACGGTTTCTCTCCAGGTGCTTGCGGAGACTTTTTCGCAGGCCGGAGTGCCGTGTTTTATGGCGGATATGAAGGGTGACCTTTCAGGTATTTCGCAGCCCGGCAAGATGAGCGGTTTCATTGAGAAACGCTGCGCCGAATTCGGTATCGAGGATCCGCAGTTTGCTGGATGCCCGGTACGGTTTTATGATGTTTTCGGCGAACAGGGCCACGCTATGCGTACTTCCGTCTCTGCGATGGGACCGCAGCTGCTTGCGCGCCTGATGGACCTGAACGAGACACAGGCCGGCGTGCTGAATGTCGTTTTCCGCATCGCGGATGACAATAATCTGCTGCTGATCGATCTTAAGGATCTGCGAATGACGCTGGATTTCGTCGGCCGCAATGCCTCGCAGTTTACCGTCCGTTACGGCAATATCACTTCCGCGAGTATCGGTGCCATCCAGCGTGCGCTGCTCGCCATCGAGAGTGAGGGAGGGGATAAGTTCTTCGGTGAACCGACTTTCGATATTATGGATCTTCTCGATACGGAAAAAGGTCTTGGCGTGATGAATGTGCTTGCTGCCGACAAGTTGATGCTGCAGCCGCGCATTTATTCGACGTTCCTGCTCTGGCTGCTTTCGGATATGTATGCGAAACTGCCGGAGGTCGGTGATGCGGATCTGCCGAAGTTCGTGTTCTTCTTCGATGAGGCGCATATGCTTTTCGACGGTACGTCGAAGGCTCTCACGGATAAGATTGAGCAGGTGATTCGCCTGATTCGTTCGAAGGGTGTCGGTATCTATTTTATTACTCAGTTGCCGACGGATGTGCCGGATGAGATTCTCGGCCAGCTTGGCAATCGTATACAGCACGCCCTGCGCGCATTTACTCCGAAGGATCAGAAGGCTGTCAAGGCTACTGCGCAGACTTTCCGCGCCAATCCTTCGTTCAATACGGAGGAGGCGATTCTCGAACTCGGTACGGGCGAGGCTTTGGTTTCGTTCCTCGACGAGAAGGGCGCTCCCGGCATCGTCCAGCGCGCGCGTATCCTTTTCCCTCTGAGCCAGATCGGCGCCATCACGCCGGAGCAGCGTGCTCAGGCTCTTGCATCCGATCCTGCGCGTATCCGTTATTACGATAAGTTCGTAGACAATGAGAGTGCATACGAAATCCTTACTGCCCGTCATCTTCAGGCTGAGGCTGAACGTGCCGCTGCCGAGGAGGCTGCCGCTAAGGAGAAGGAAGCGCTCGCAAGACAGAAGGAGGCCGAGCGTGTCGCACGCGAGAAGGCCCGTTCGGAGAAGTCCACTTCGAAGACTATTACCCGTACGATTCTCGGAACGATGATCGGTGCGGCTATGACGAGTTTCGCCCGCAGTCTCGGCACGCAGACGGCTCGCAGCCTGACCGGCTCGACTCGCAAGACGACCTCCAGGTCTACGACTGCGAAGAAGTCCACGACGAGGAAGACCTCTACGACTACCAAGAAGGCCGTCAGCAAAGCCGCCACGAAGGTAACCTCCGACCTCCTCAAAGACCTCCTGAAGTAACCCTCCAAGCCGGCTTATTTTGCTCCGCACGGAATGCTTTTTATAATGCCCGACCTGATCGGGCATTTTTTTTCGCCGGCTACGCCCGCGCGCCTCGAAGTTATACTTTAAAGTGCGGTTAGTTGGTA
>CAMZIP010000169.1 GCA_947307265.1 uncultured Bacteroidales bacterium
GGTCCTTACGCTCCAGCTTGGCGATCTCCGTTGCCTGCGGCATAGAGACGATGACCTTGCGGTCAGTCTCACGCATACTCGTGGAGACCATAAAGAACATCAGGATCATAAACACGATATCGGGAAGGGACGCGGTACTGATACCGGGGGTCTCACCTTTATCTTTCTTGATGAATTTAGCCATACTGTGTCCTCCTATTTTTTCTTGACATCCTTGGGTTCAGCCTCGGATATGTTCTGAGGAACTGCCTTACGGACGAGCTCCTGGCGGTCAGCATCCAACTTTGCGTAGGTCTTGCCGAACTGTTGCATCGAGAAATCGTCACGCAGTTCATTGACAGCCTTGATAAGTTCGTTCTGAACTTCAATATACTTGCTGTACGTAGTACCACGGTCGTTCTGCAGCGAGATGACGCCTTTCGACTTCATCACAGTCCCGAGGCCTTCGATCTCGACTGCTTCCTTCTCGGGAAGGTTGGGATCATCCAGGGGGTTGGACAGGAACTCTTTGATCTTATCTTTCAGCTGGCTGACATCCATCATCTCATTACCGGCGAAGAGCCTGTCGCTGGAATTAATCTTGACCTGAATGATATTCCTGCGGTTGACTTTCTGGTCCTCTACCTTCTGATCTGCAGCAGGCATAGGCGGGAGACGTCTCGAGAGACCCTCCTCCTTATCCATAGTGGTCACCATCAGGAAGAATATCAGCATCAGGAACGAGATATCCGCCATGGAACCGCCGTTGATTTCGGGAGTCTTTTTAGAAGCCATAATTATTTCTTAATAGCGTTGCGAACGATGCTCCATACAATGGCAAGGACGGATGCACCGATAAAGAGATAGGTAATGTAAAGTGCAGTGTCGGTAAACTTGAATACCGAATCATTCACCTGAGTGTTAACCTCGATCGGGGTGCCGGGAGCAAGCAGGTACATACCGCCGAATACTACGACAACGCCGACTATGAGAAGCAGCAGGCCCTTCAGTCCTGACTTGCTCTTGAAGGCATTCACCAGCGGGAAAACCAGCGCGGTGACGGCTGCCGTCGCGAGCAGGATGTAGGCCCATCCCAGATAGCCGTCAAGCATAATACCAGTCTTGTCCGCAGACATAAAGAAGACTACGAAAATGACCAGCGAGACGACCAGCAGGACGATTTCCAAATATTTTAAAACTTTCATAATGACAAATTGCTTAATACCTGTGGCGGCAATTACTATTTCTGATACTTGACGAGCAGGTCAACCAGCGAGATGGAAGCGTCTTCCATTGCGATGGTGATGGAGTCAACCTTAGAAAGGATATAGTTGTAGAAAATCTGGAGGATAATTGCGACAACAAGACCGCCGACGGTGGTGATAAGAGCGACCTTCATACCGCCTGCGACGAGGGTCGGGCTGATATCACCTGCAACCTCGATAGCGTCAAATGCCTGGATCATACCGATGACGGTACCCATAAAGCCCAACATCGGGGCGATACCGATAAACAGGGTAATCCAAGACATACCGTTCATAAGCTGGCCCATCTGGACGGAACCGTAATCGACGATAGCCTTCTCTGCCTTGTCGATACCCTGGTCCATGCTGAGCAGACCCTGATAGAAAATGCTTGCGATAGGGCCGCGAGTGTTGCGGCATACATCCTTGGCAGCTTCGACACCACCTTCATTGAGTGCCTTCTCAACCTTCTCAAGAAGCTTCTTGGTATTGGTCTGGGAGAGGCTCAGCGTAATGATACGCTCGATTGCGATAGCAAGACCGAAGATAAGGCAGAGGAGAACCATTGCCATAAAGCCGGCACCACCTTCGATGAAGAGTTTCTTGAGAGTCTGGTGGAGAGGCTGATCTTCCTGGGGAGCCGAGAAAGGATTGACTTCCTCGTCAGCGGCAGCAGCGACGACTTCCTCGGTGGTCTCGGTCTCAGCAGCAGCCTGTGCCTGATCCTGAGCGTAGGTGTTTGCAGAAATCGCCATCAAGCCGATAACTGCCAGAAACATGAAAAGTTTTTTCATAAGGGTTTGAATTAGTTATTAAACAATAATTTAGTTTATTTCATCGTTTGCCCCGTACCTATACGGTGCGGGAAATTCTCTGCAATTTAGCATATTTTTTTGAGAATGCGAATTATTTCAGAGAAATTTCTCCACAGAAAGATTCTCCGAACTTCTCCGCAATGACCTTCGGATCACTGCTTTCTCCCAATAAAACAAAGAGTTTCGTAAGCGCGGCTTCGGTCATCATATCGCCGCCGCTGATAACGTGGCACGCATCCAGCACGGCCCCGTTGGCGTACGTTCCCATATTCACGCTGCCGGCGCGGCACTGGGTGACGTTGACGACCGGAATCCCTGCTTCAGTGCATTCCTTGATGGCGTCGAGGAACCAGGGCAGGGCAGGTGCATTGCCGGCTCCGAAGGTCTCCAGAACCACTGCCCGCAGCCCTTCGGTATGCAGGACGGACTTGACGTACTGCTCCGTCATACCCGGGAAAATCTTCAGCAGACCGACGTTCGCGTCGAGTTTGTCGTGCAGTTTAAGTTTCTGCGACCAGTCGGCGGGGCGCCGGATTGCCGATTCGTTGTAGCGTATATGGATGCCCACTTCCGCCAGCGCGGGATAGTTGGGGCTGCTGAACGCGGCGAAATTGTCGG
>CAMZIP010000170.1 GCA_947307265.1 uncultured Bacteroidales bacterium
CGTGCTTGATACGGTAGAGAATCGGGTCGCGGAACATCATATTGGGATGTGCCATGTCGATCTTGGCGCGGAGCACCTTCTCGCCGTCGGCATATTTGCCGTCGCGCATCTCGCGGAACAGGCGGAGATTCTCCTCGACGCTGCGGTTGCGGTACGGGCTGTCCTTGCCGGGCTCGCTGATGGTACCGCGGCCTGCACGGATCTCCTCCAGAGTCTGGTCGTCCACGTATGCCTGCCCGCGCTGGATCATCATTTCGGCCCATTCGTAAAGCTGGTCGAAATAATCCGATGCATAAAGTTCCTTCTCCCACTGGAAACCGAGCCAGTGGATGTCTTCCTTGATGGCATCTACGTACTCGACATCTTCCTTGGTAGGATTGGTGTCGTCATAACGCAGATTAGTCTTGCCACCATACTTCATTGCCAGACCGAAATTGATGCACAGGCTCTTGGCGTGGCCAAGGTGCAGATATCCGTTCGGCTCCGGAGGGAAGCGCGTGAGGATGGATTTATACTTGCCGGAAGCCAGGTCGGCTTCGATAATCTCCTCAAGGAAATTGAGTTTGCGTGCGGGCTCCGCGACGGGAGCGTTGGTCTCTTCTGCCATTTTTCAAGTGTATTTTTACAAAAATACAGAAATTCTCCGTTTTTGTCGCGTGCAGGCATAAAATTTATAGTAAATTTACGGAAAATTACTGAAAAAGATGGTTAGATCAATGACCGGTTTCGGCAAGGCCGAGGCCATTCTTGAAGGAGGACGGCTTCGCGTCGAAATCCGCTCTCTCAACGGCAAAAACGCCGATATAACTCTCAAAACCTCGCTTATCCCCAAAGACCGCGAAATGGACCTGCGCCGCAAGGTGGCAGAAGTTCTGGTGCGCGGCAACATCGATATTTTCCTGACTTGGGAGCCTTCCGCAACCGCAGCATCATCTTCGCTCGACACGGCGGCCGCGATGGCCTATTTCGGCCAGCTCAGGGAAATGGCGACTTCATCCGGTCTTCCTGATCCCGCCGCAGATTCTCTCGGAACCGCGACGCTTATAGCTTCCGCGCTGCGAATGCCGGAAGTCGTGACGGGCGGCACGAAGGAAATCATAACGGATGAGAACTGGCCGCTGGTGGATGCCGCATTCGACGAGGCTCTTGCAGCCATCGACGCATTCCGCGTAAAAGAAGGCGCCGTGCTGCGCGATGACCTCGCTTCAAAAGTGGACCGCATTCTGGATTTCTCGAAGCAGGTCGAAGCCTTTGAAAAAGAGCGCACCGAGTCTGTCCGCGAGAAGATTCTCGCCCGTTTTGAGGAAGTGCAACTCAGTCCCGATCCGTCGCGCCTCGAGCAGGAGATGATTTTCTACCTCGAGAAACTGGATATCAACGAAGAACGCGTTCGCCTGCGCCAGCACTGCAAGTATTTTATGGAGACGCTGGACGGCGCGGAGCATCCCGGCCGCAAACTGGGCTTCATCGCGCAGGAAATGGGACGCGAGATCAATACCACGGGTTCCAAGGCCAACCACGGCGAGATGCAGCGGCTCGTGACCTGTATGAAGGATGAACTTGAGAAGATCAAAGAACAAACCCTCAATATCTTATAGTATGAAAAAGCAAGTATTTATAGCGTTTGCTTCGCTGCTTTGCCTGCTGGCTTCGGCCAATGCGGCACAGGCACGAGAAGAGGCGCGCCTGCTTCGATTTCCGGCCGTCGGAGGCGACAATATCGTCTTCTCCTATGCCGGTGACCTTTACCGCGTAGGCATTGACGGCGGCGAGGCTGTCAAACTGACTTCCCACGTGGGTTACGAATCCTTCGCCCGCATTTCGCCGGACGGCAAGACCATCGCCTTCACCGGCCAGTATGACGGCAATACCGAAGTATATACGATGCCTGTCACCGGCGGCAGCCCCGTCCGCGTGACCTGGACCGCGCTTGTAGGCCGCGATAACGTCGGCGAGCGAATGGGTCCGAACAACATCGTGATGTGCTGGAGCCCGGACGGCAGCAAAATCGTCTATCGCAGCAAGAGCCACTGCTTCTCCGGTCTGCGCGCTCAGCTTCGCACGGTTCCCGCTACCGGCGGCACTCCCACCGATATTCCGACTTCGGAAGGCGGCTTCTGCTCGTATTCGCCTGACGGCAAATATCTTGCGATGAACCGTATGTTCCGCGAATTCCGCACCTGGAAGTATTATCGCGGCGGCCAGGCCGACGACATCTGGATCAACGAGGTCGGCACGACCAATCTTCGCAAGATTACCGACAACGACGCACAGGACATCTTCCCGATGTGGGTCGGCGACGATATTTATTATATGTCTGACCGCGACCGCACGATGAACCTTTTCGTCTATCACAATGCTACCGGCAAGACCGAGAAGGTCACCAAGTTTACGGAGTATGACTGCAAATATCCTTCTTTCTCACAGGAATATATCGTTTTCGAGAACGGAGGATACATTTATAAATATGCAGTCAAGACCGGTAAACTTTCGAAGGTTACCGTTTATCTGGCAGATGACGGCGTCTATGGCCGCAATGTCTATCGCAACGTAGGCGACCAGGTTTCGGCTTACACGCTTTCGCCCGATGGCAACCGCGTCCTGATGATCGCCCGCGGCGACCTGTTCTCG
>CAMZIP010000171.1 GCA_947307265.1 uncultured Bacteroidales bacterium
ATTACTATTACTCCGTGAAAGTCGAAATCTTTCAGGAGACCGCCCACATTCAGGCCGTCAATCCGCTCGACTTCGACCAAGTCAAACCCCAAATCGTAGAGGTCATCGATGCCGGCAGTGTTAACACTCCAGCGATTGTCTTCGTTGTACTCCGTGGTATTGATCACCACGAAGACCCTCGTGTCTCCCGTCATCGCTCAACCCTCCACGACTTTCGGCCCGCTGCATAGCATCCAGCTGTTGGCCGTCAGATTGTCGATGCCGAACTCATTCTTGAGTCTCAAGTAATCGCACATCCTGATCTTGTGCGCCCTGCAGTCCACCGACTCCACTTTCGTGATGTCTACGCTCGGCTCGCTCGCCAAGTATACCTGCCGGCGGAACTCGTCAAAGTCGCCAGACAACTTCTTCAGCAAAGCGACCTCGTAGTCGACCAGCGTGTCGCCCACCGTCCAATAGCCGCCGGTCTTCTCTGCGTTCCGGTAAAGTGAGCGGGCCATCTCCTTGAGAATAGCCCACTCATTGTTGCTCAACTTAACCATAGCCCTAGTCCATATGGTCGGCCCATATTTCCTTGCCGTCCCAGTGTTCAAGGTGGAAGTAGTCGTACTTGCTGCCCGTACAAAGGCCGTACTTGTTCTTCCGGATAATGTGTTCTCTCCGGCCGAAAACCCTCGTCTCGTCCGGAACCTCGTATCCCTGCTGGCCGTAGCCGCCATCGGTCGGCCGCACCATAAGGCTGCACAACCGCTCGGCCTTTGCAGTTTTGTTCATCACTTTCGTAATCCGGAACCACACCGGATAATGCATCGAATAGTGCCACAACCCCTGAAGAATGTCGCCAACTTTGACTTCGTTTTCCATCGCTTTGCAGTTTAGTTTGTTTCGTCGATCAGGTCTTGCTCGAAAGCCGCTCGCGCAGCCTCGATGTCCTCGACAGACACTTCCATTGACACTCCGTTCCGCTCAATCCGCACCAATTCAGCCGTGCAGATTGCGCCCTCGATGGCAATCGCTCCCAGCAATGCCACCGCAATTTTCTTTACATCCATTGTTCGATTAGTTTTAAGTTGCCCAATCGCCTCAATCAGATATTTATAATTCGTACTATCTTGCCGTCAGGAATAGCCTTCTTCACGACTTCGCGGATGCACTCGTCTTGGTGCTGTTCATACTTCCATATATAATCCGCTGGATCCTTATAGAATTTCTCGGTAAACCCATATAGGTCGCTATGGGACTTCCGTTGGTGACACTCGGCTTTTAGGTTGAGTTTCACATCCATCTTGTCCGGCGTGTCGTTGAAAAGAATCTGTTTCACGGTTCCGTACAAGACCTCGTTTTGCCGATGGACAACAGTAAAAGTTAGGTCGCTGCCATTGGTCGCTGCAACTACTACTAGTTGTTTCATTTTTCGTTCCTCCTATTTTATTAAATCATTCTCGTGGCCGGAGGCGACTCGCGCCGCCACCCTCGTCTAATCTCTCTCCGGCCTGCCTCCGCTATTCGGCTTTCTTCTCCACGACCGTATACTTGCAGTCCGTGATGCGGTTCACGAGCGACTCGAGGCTATCGAACCAGCAGGAGTCGTTGTTGTAGCCAGTGTTGACAAACAACAACTTTCCTATTGCCTCGTCCGTCACCTTTCGCTGGTCATCCCCGTTGATCAGGATGGCAAGCTGGTTGAGCAGGTTGATGTCTTCCTTGCTCTTCGGGATGACCACGAACAGGTCGCAGTCTTCAGAGCCCATCTCAAAAAGTCCGTATTCGGTCGTGCTTTTTAAGGCAAATTCCTTGATGCGTCCACGCACTACGCACAGGGCGCTCTGCTCGTACCTCTGGCACTCGTCTTTGGTGTCGAAGTAGGTTCCGTCAGTCGACTCGTAGCCGACAACTTCAGTTTTCGTTCTAGTGATTTCTTTCATTTTGTTTTGCTTTTAAGGTTAGACATTCGTGGCGAGCCGGACATCGCTGCCCGCACTCATCCATCGCCACAACCCTTTCGCTCGCCTAGCGCCCGCTTACTTCCGCAGCGCCCTAACCAATCCCACCAGCCACTTGCCGACAAGCCACAGCACCGCTGCGCTCATCGCCAACATAACAATCCTGTCCATCGCTACTCGTCCGCAATGGCGATCTCCTCGCTGGTCGCAGAGGTGACCTGCTCGTAGTCGATGCCGAGTTTGTTAGTACACCAGTACATTACGCTAGCGAGGCTCTTCGCCACCACTTTCGCATAGTGGAAATCGGATCCGTCTTTCTCTTCGTAACGGATAGTCCAGGCCCTGAATTTGTTCATCTCGTTCATAACTTCTTTTTTTTGATGGTTAATAATTAGTTGTTAATGGTGTTTTCTTCTTCTTCAAAACGCTCCTCGTCCGTCCATTCGCGAACGGCCAGCGCAGGATAGGCAACCAGCCCGATGTAACCGACCACCTTGAAAGCGGTCAGCAGCCATTCGGGATTTTCCCAGCATTCGGGGCAAGTGTAGCCCCAGTTCAACAAAAGACCGCTCACGACGGCCAAAGCGCCCAGGAAGAGGGCGCAGAAAATCTTGTACTTCATCGCTCTACATATTAATCATTGATTTGAACATTTCGAT
>CAMZIP010000172.1 GCA_947307265.1 uncultured Bacteroidales bacterium
CGTGGACGATGAGAACGCCGTCCCTGCCGACTGCAAGACCATCAAGGTCGAGGTCAGCAAGACCAACCTCAAAGCCCATATCAAGGCGGGCGAGGCTTGCGGCGCTCACTTGGAAGAAAACCAATCTTTACAAATTAAGTAGTTATGATTGACCCGAAGAATACCGTCGAAATCAGCGTCAAAGAAACGGCAAAGGCTATCTCTATGATTCTCGATATAGAGGACAACATTTTTCCCAAACTCTGCGACAATAATGGAAAGCCAGTAACTCTGAGCGAGATGGAAAAATGCGTCTATATCGCTATTCGGCTAATCGAGCAATTTTCCCCGGCCTCAAAAAATGGTAAAGTCGGCGCGAGCCAAGATGAAATCTACGTCGCTACGAAAGCCGTTCAATTTTGGTATAAAAACAACGGGCGCGATATAATCACGTCACTTGGTGGACTGGTTTCTATTATCAAGGGCGGCCTATTATCCGAGGTCGCAGCCGAAGCAGTTGAAAGCAGCAAGTAAACACAATGTACGAAATGGACGCAGTTCATCACTTCTACACGGAACACGCCGTCAAGTACGGGGTCGAAGAAGCCATCCTCCTTTACGACATCATCTATTGGATAGCGCACAATGCCGCCAACGGCAAGCACTTCCACGATGGTCGTTATTGGACTTATAATTCGGCTGCTGGCTTCGGCAATCTGCATCCGTATTGGAGAGATGAAAAGAACGGTCGTACTGATAAGATTCAGCGATTGCTCAATTCGCTAATCAAGCAGGGCGCGATCGTGAGGGGCAACTACAATGTTACCGCCTACGACCGCACGTCGTGGTACGCGTTGAGTGATGAACTTGCGGAATCCATTTTACAATTTTCAGAAATCCATTACACAAAAACGCGTAATGGAATATGCGAAAACGGCGAACCTATACCAGATAATAAAACAAATAATAAAACAAATAATAAACCAGCTACTACTACGGGTGTCGCTGACGCTCCGCAGCAGCCTATTAAAAAATTCTCCTATCGGGATAAACTGATAGCCGCAGGCGTGACGGCAGAGAACGCCGACCGCCTTCTCGCAAACCGCAAGGCGAACAACCTAAAGAACACCGAGGCCGCATACAACAAACTGATGGGCGCACTTGAACAAGTGTGCAACGGTCGCGGCGTGACCTACGACGAGGCAATCGAATATGCGGGGAAGAAGGGCTGGGGATTCATCGACCCGTCGTGGAATCTGGAGGGCTTGAAGGCAAGGCGCACTCACGCAGCATCTATAACCTCTATCGAGGACATCATCAAGAGAGATTTATCGCACTATGCAGACTAAGAACATAACAACCACTATCAAGGAGTTCCCGCTGCCGAACACCAGCGATCTGGAGCGCCAACTGCTGGCCGACATCGTGTCCTCGCCCGACGCTATCGGCGAAGTTATGCGGTTCGTCGCTGAGGATTCCTTCACAAGCGAAGAACGCAAGACCGTATGGCGGGCGGCGCTGGGGATGTTCAACCGGGGCGAGGTCGTGGATATGACTACGATGCTGAACGTATGCGGGGATGCCTTCGTGACGGAGTGCATCGCGTCGGGCAAGATTGGCGAAACGGAACGTATGGCCGTGCAGCACGCCATCCACCTACGGCACGCCGCCTCCCGCCGCCGGGCATACTTCGCGGCGGTCGAGATGCTGCAAGCGACGATGCAGCCGGAAAAGACAACGGAAGAACTATGCACCATCGCCGAGGGCCTGGGCCGCAAGGTGCAGGGCGAAATCGCCGTCGTGAGCGAAGTCCCGCTCAAGGAACTGCTCCGTCAGGTCAAGGAGGACATCATCGAGCAGCGCAAGCTGAAAGCCGAGGGCAAGTCGTTCCGCGTGCCGACGGGATTCCCGGCGCTGGATTGGAATACGTATGGCGGCTGGCTCGGAGGTCAGCTTATCGTGCTGGCGGCGCGTCCGTCAGTCGGCAAGACGGCCTTGATGATGATGTTCGCCCGCGCAGCAGCGAGGGGAGGATTCCCCGTCGGCATCTTCTCGCTGGAGATGACGGGCAAGGAACTGACGCATAGGATGCTCTTTTCCACGGGGAAGATTAGCCCCGTTGATTTATGCACGGCCAACGTGTCGATGGAACGCCTCGACGCATCCATCCACCAGCTTGAAAACTTAGACCTCACGGTAAACGACGTAAGCCGCAATATCGACGAGATCGTGAGTAGGGTAAGCATCGCAACGAGGGCGGGGAAGTGCCGCGTGGCCTTCATCGACTACCTCGGCTTGATGCAGATTGCCACCAGCTACCGCGAGAATATGAGCCAAGCCATCGGGAAGATAACGGGCGAGTTGAAGGCCCTTGCGAAGCGGCTGAACATCCCTATCATCCTCCTTTGCCAAATGAACCGCGATGCGGCGAAGGGTGACCGTTCGCCGGAGTTGTACGACCTCCGCGATAGCGGCAGCATCGAGCAAGACGCGGACATCGTGTTGATGCTGGAGAACGACCCCGCCATCAACCCCGAAACGGGCCTCAAGGACATCAACATCTGGATTCGGAAGAACCGTCAGTACAAGCGCGACATCTGCATCCGCGTAAGCCC
>CAMZIP010000173.1 GCA_947307265.1 uncultured Bacteroidales bacterium
TGCTCTACTGCATAACCGAGAAGCGAGAGAACGTCGGCACGAAGCGAATTGTTCAGTTTGCGACGGGTAAACCAGTTGATGCCCCAGGCCTTCGCCAGATCAGTCCCACCTGGAATACGGGTAAGATTCTGCAGCGTGCGGAGACGGCGGGACTTGGCCAGGATACGGCCTTCCAGACCGCGACCGTCCTTAACGGAAGGCACCAGCCAGGACTTGATCTCCTTGCAGGTCTGCTTTACAGCCTTCTTTGCGGCTTTATCAGCCGGCATTCCAAACGGCACTTCGGGATAGAATGAACGTACATATCCATACTGTTCTGCACTCAGGCCGCAGCGCCAGTACTCTACCGGTGTAGTCATCGACTTGTCGAGCCAGCGAACGGTAGAAGCAAGGTCAGGAATGTCATATCCGCGATTGCGCAGGCGCGCCATTCTCTCCAGCACGACCGCCGTAATGATGCGGTTGGACGGGAATCCTTCGAACCAAGCAAATCCTCCGTCTTCGTTTCGGCACGCAAGAATCTTCTTCATCAGGCGGGATGCGTCGCTGCCTCTTCCCTCCGGTTCGCAGACGGGATTGAGCGTAGCAGCCAAGACCATCGAATAATAACTTTCAGTCAGGGAAAGCACGTCGCGACCCTTGACCTCAACGTGTGCGGGCACTGCTTCGCGGATAAGGTCGATGAGCGAAACAACCTCCGGATCACCCTGAGGTTTCACGTTCACGAAACGGCTCTTGAGATCCGCTGCCGCAGCATCAAAATCACCGGAAACCGGGAGCACTTTAGAGTACGCTTCACGTATTTTCCGGGTATCGGGATAGAGGTCGATTTCAGACTTAACAGCATCGCCAAGTCCACCGTCTTCTTCGAAGCGTGCCGTAACGGTCATCGCCCTTCCGGACTGGCTTAACGAACAATTTTCCGGAACCACAACCAGCAGAGTCTTAGAGTATTGCCTACCGGCATCTATAGTAATGCGTGATTCAGTTACATCCACCACTTTTCCGCCTAATCTCTGCTCCGTAACCAGCGTTCCGGAGGCTGCGCGCTCCAGACTGTTGGATACCGAAACGGTCAGTCGGCAGGTATCGCCGGCGTACATATAACGCGGCGTTTCCATCTGCAGAAGAATGGGCAGCGAGACGATTGTTTCCTCGCGGTAAACGGCGTTGCGGAAGTCCTTCGAATGAGCGAACAACTGTATGTAATAAGTCGATAATTTGTCGGAAGTCCGGAACCTGAACGTGACCTTTCCGTCAGCATCAGCACGGAGCATCGGATAGAATGCCAGAGCCGTCTCCATCTTCTCGCGGAGGATAATCGGCTGCTCTGCCCCGTCGGCCGAAACAGCGGATTTGGTAACAGCTGTCTCCTCAACCACCTCACGCATCAGCTGCGGTTCATTCGCCGAATACGCCGCCATCCCGTTCACGCTGTAGAGGGTTCTGTACCTGAATCCATAATCAGGTTCGCCGCCGATACCCGTTACGAAACCGGCAGAAGTCGATGCATAAAGGTAATCCATCGCAGGAAGTGAAGCACGCATTGCGAACCACTCATTCGGCTGGATGGCATCGAGGCTCTTGTCAAAAATAGCCACAGCCACCTCTGCACCCGGCTCGGTCTTTATCGTGGCTGTATATTCGCTGCGCGGACGAAGCGGGCCCCTGACGGGCTCCAGCGCCACCGGCAGGCAGTCTTCCGTCATTTCGCGACGGAATGCATAATCGAATTGAGAATAAGAATAATCCTTGAACGAGAAGAGGTTGACCGACAACAGTGCAGGCAATTCTTCAAGATACTTGAAAGAGATGGTCTTCAGCGAACCCTTCGTACCGCGGCGACCGTCAATCTTCACATTATGAACGGCATATACGGCACGGTCAGGGCCATAAAGGGTTACTGCCCACCAGCGAGGGCCGCAGCAACCGCCTATAGTAACGTCGAAGCTGCCATCCGTCACCGTTTCATCATCAGCCATAACAAGCAGGCTGACCGGCATATCCAGAACGGTCTCTCCCGGCTTGAGGCGAAGCAGGCAGAACTGCTGCCCCTGACGGAGCGGCCATTTTTCACGCCACTGATCACCGGCAGAAACGACATCGATGCGGTACAGGCCGGAAGGCAGGTCGTGCATATCAAGCACATACTCTTTACCGAGTTCAGCACTGCAGCGTTTAATCTCCCTGCCCTGCCAGTCACGAAGGCTGAACTGCACGGTCCCCAAGACTTTGTTTCTCTCGGCAGCGAACACAAGCCGTACTTCATCGCCTACGAGAATCCTGTCCTGACGGCCGTTGAAAGTCGGAAGATCCTTATCTGCAAGTTTTTCGTTCTGGTCAACATAGTAGAATCCGCGTTTCAGTCCCTGCATTTCAAGGGACAGCGATATGCCCTGATTGACCAAGCGATAAGTATAATCTTCGCAGGTCTCTCCACTTGTATCGACAACGCGCAACTGAACTGTGTACTGGCCGTAATCACGGGCTACGAAACTGAGGCTGAACGAGCCGTCGGCAGCCACCTCAACGGGCATTTCGTAGTAGATGAGACTCCAGCGGCGGACAACCGCGCTGACG
>CAMZIP010000174.1 GCA_947307265.1 uncultured Bacteroidales bacterium
TCTTGTGGTACGGGTCATTCAGAAACCCCGACTGTAGAGCTGGCACGCGCGGCCACAAAAACAATCGCCAAGTCGCGCAGAATTACGCACTTGGCGATTTTTAGCATCATAGATTCGCGGTGCTGAAGCGCTGAACTCAGAGCTCTTTCCTGTACGGGATCGAGTTCTGGGCACCGGGACGCTGGACCGTGATGGCCGAAGCGCGGGTTGCGAAACGGGCTGCATCGACGAGGGAGAGACCTTCGCTAAGGCCGACTGCCAGACCGCCGCAGAAGGTATCGCCTGCCGCAGTTGCATCGACTGCCTTGACTTTCTGAGCCTCAACGGTCTCGAAAGAAGTGCCTGCGCATACGAGCGAGCCCTTCGAACCGAGCGTCACCACGACATCGCCTACGCCCATTCGTTTCAGCTCAGCCACAGCTTCGTGAACCTTGTCCATACTGTCGCAATTGATGCCCGAGAGCAGCGAGAGCTCCGTCTGGTTGGGCACCATAAGGGAAACGTAGCGGAAGAGTTCCTTGGGCAGCGCGCAGGCGGGAGCCGGATTGAGGATGACGTAAGCGCCGCCTTCGCGTGCAATCTTCGCAGCCTCAAGAACTGACGGAACGGGTATCTCGAGCTGCAGAACCAGAATGTCCGCGCTCTTGATGACGTCCGCCACCGAATCCACATCCGCTACCGTAAAGTCGCCGTTGGCTCCGGAAGCCACGGAAATGCAGTTCTCGCCGGAAGCATCGACCAGGATGAGCGCAACGCCCGAAGCCTCTTTGCTTCGCAGAACGTGCGAGATGTCGATACCTTCATCGACGTACGACTTGATCGAATTCTCTGCGAAGATATCATTGCCTACCTTGCAGACGAAAGCTACTTCTCCGCCGAGACGGCGTGCCGCAACTGCCTGATTGGCACCCTTTCCACCCTGTCCTGCATAGAATACGCCGCCGGCCACGGTCTCGCCCGGAACCGGAAGTTTGTCACCCTTTATGGTCATATCGGTGTTACTGCTGCCGACTACTACGATTTTCTTTCCCATAATTCTTTATTTTTTAATGTTCTTATGCTACAAACTTACTGAAAATATCCGGATTTTTATACGCTGCGGCATAGTTATTTCATAAACAAGGTTTATCTTTGCATCGATGGAAATCGCAATAGTCATACTCAATTGGAACGGGCTCGGGATGATGCAGCGCTACCTGCCGGGCGTCGTGGCCTCTGCGTCCGGATTTACCGGAGGAGGAAGCGACAGCGCATTCGTGGTAGTCGCAGACAACGGTTCGACCGACGGCTCGCTGGAATGGCTGGCAAGGGAATGGAGCGGCGTCAAGGTGCTTCCGTTCGACCGCAATTACGGCTTTACCGGCGGCTACAACCGCGCCCTGGAACAGATCGAGGCTGATTATTACATCCTGCTCAATTCGGATGTGGATACCCCCGATGGCTGGCTTGAGCCGCTTGCCGCATTTATGGAAGGGCATCCTGATGCCGGTATCTGCCAGCCTAAGATTCTCGCAGATGCCGACCGCAGCCGCTTCGAATATGCCGGGGCCTGCGGAGGATTTATCGACCGCTACGGATATCCGTTCTGCCGTGGGCGCATTCTCTCCAACACTGAGACCGACCGCGGCCAGTACGACGAACCGATAGAGATTTTCTGGGCCACGGGCGCCTGCCTGATGATACGCAGTTCGCTCTACCACCATCTCGGCGGGCTCGACGAATCATTTTTCGCCCATATGGAGGAAGTGGATCTGTGCTGGCGGGCAAAGCGTCTCGGCTATGAGGTCTGGTGCGTCCCGCAATCTAAGGTCTATCACCTCGGAGGCGGCACGCTGCCGCAGAATTCGCCGCGCAAATTGTACCTCAACTACCGCAACAACCTGCTGATGCTGCGCAAAAACCTGCCGGAGAGCATCCGTCCCGCAAGGATGATGATGCGATTCACACTGGACCGCGCTTCGGCAATGGTTTATCTGCTCACGGGACAGTGGAGCAATTTCAAAGCCGTCCTGCGCGCACACCGCGATTACCGCAGGATGAAGAAGGACATCGAGGTAAACGATGCCGAGAACGGGCCGCTGACGGGATATTACCCGCGCAGCATCGTACTGCGGTACTACCTCTCCCGCGGCCGAATCACATTCGACAAACTGGATTTTTAGTCTCTGTTAGAGAGAATCGCGCAAACGCTCGAGATGCATTCCGTGCGAACCCTTGATGAGGATCGTGCGGCCTGAAAGCGGATTGTCTGCAAGATATGCGCGAAGGGCAGCCACGTCCGGGAAGCATTTGACCTTATCGGCGCAGCCTGCCTTGGTCGCAGCGGCAGCAAATTCTCCTCCCACCAGGAATACCGAATCCGTAATGCCCAGAGCCTTGCTGATGACAGCCTCGTGCTCGCTGCACGAAACCTCGCCGAGTTCCAGCATATCGCCGATCATAACCGTCTTGCCTGGGAATTCCGAAGCGGCAAGGTTGTCGAGAGCCGTGTTCATACTCGTCGGATTGGCATTGTAGGCATCCACGATAAGGGTATTGTGCCCAGTAGCAACCATCTGCGAAC
>CAMZIP010000175.1 GCA_947307265.1 uncultured Bacteroidales bacterium
CGCCAAAGGGCTGAAATACGTCACTTTCCCCGCTTTCGCAAGGCTGTCGATATTGTCGGCATAGGTAAAATTGAATGCCTCGTCACGGGCTACGGAGATTTTAAGGCTGCCGCCCGATACGGGCTTATTTCCGGCCTTCGGGCCGTCAACCGATACGTCAGAGAGCAACTGCTCCAGATCGACGTTGTCGCGGATCGGCGACGCAGCCTGGTCGGCCCAGGTATTCATCGCTTCGCGCGAAGCAAGCGTCAGTCCGAGATGCCGCGAAGGAATCTCCATCCCGGCAGATTTTGGAATGCAGCCGTAGCACTTGAGACCCGCATCCTCGCAGGCAGTGCGAAGCAGGGTTTCGTGGCTTGAGCTGGCTACTTTATTGAATACGACGCCTTTAATATTGACCTCGCTGCAGAAACTGACCAGTCCGTAAAGTTGCGCCGCCACCGTATATCCCATCGAGGGGGCTGCGACGACCAATATGACCGGAATGCCGAGCAAGCTTGCGATTTCTGCGCTGCTGCCGTGTTTGCGGTCGTAACCGTCGCAAAGTCCCATCACGCCTTCCACTACGCACGCATCCGCATCAGCACCGTAACAGGCATAGAGGTCGCGCACGTGCGGCTCAGGTGCGAGCCAGGTATCGAGATTGATGGATTCGCGGCCGCAGGCGGCACGGTGGAACTGCGTATCGATGTAGTCAGGGCCGCATTTGAACGGCTGGACATTCACGCCCCGGTCACGCAGAAGCCGCAAAATCCCCATTGTGAAAGTGGATTTTCCACTTCCGGAGTGCATCGCTCCTATGAGAAATTGCGGCTTCATACGGTTATTTGCTACAAATATAGCGAATTAAACCGGTTAGACTATTTGAGTACATCCATAGCGCGGATGATATCGAAGCAGAAGCCCTTGGAGAGCTGTGCTCCCTTCTCGACCACGCCGGTCTTGCAATCGTAGATGTAGATGGTCGGATTGTCCTGCTCGACGCCTGCTTCCTCGACTTCACCGCCTACTCCGATATATGCCTTGTCGTTGACAACGACGCTGCGCTGTGAGAAGCGGCCGCCACAGTACGGAAGGTCAGCACCGTTGAATTTCACGCGCTCGCGGGTGCAGGTACCGAGATTGATGATTGAATAGAAGTGGCTCTTGCTGTCGATCTTGGTGCCGAGAGCCTCGTCACGCGAGTAGCAGAGTGCCTTGCCGTTGCCGAGATACTGGACGGTCAGCAGTTTGCCTTCCGGATTGGGGAAGCCGTTCCAGTTAGGATCGAATGTGGTCTCGCCCTTCTTGATGCGGCGGAGGTTGCCGTATTCCTGCCTCGTCGTACATAATCATACTCTGCATCAGTTCGCCGTATGCGCTGCCTGCGGTTTCTTCCATAACGTTGCCGGGGACAACCGTATCAGATACGACTGCCATCGTAGCGGGGTCGATAATTGCGATATGGGTGACTGAAGTCTCGGAGATAGTCATACCTGCCTGGGGCTTGGTAAAATAGAAATAGTAAAGCTTGGCGTCGCTCTCACGGTAGGTCAGCAGGCCTGTAGTGCCGAATGCGCTGAAGCCTTCGGGAAGGGCGATGTCGAAGGTGCCTTCACTCTGGATCTGGAGGTCAGATTCATTGAGTTTTGACCAGATAATCTTGGTAGCCTTGTCCTTGGTGCCGATGACAACCAGGGTCTTGCCGCCGTCAATCCACGCGTGGGTGTATTTGCGGGCTGAATAAACATTGTCCTTGAAAGGAACTTCGGCATCTTCCATAATGAACTCGACACCTGCAGCGTTGCGCTCGATGTGGAACTTGACGAAACCGCCGGTTGCCTTCTGGGGTACCTGATAGTAATAACCGCCCTTGGTGATGCTCTCGAGGGTGTAGTCCTGCGTAATATCGATACCCTTGCCGGTGAAGTCTATCATAGGTTCAGCGGCGCTCAGGTCGCTGACGCTGCGGACGTATGTACCGTTCTTGTTCTGGGACATACCGCCGTGCTTGACTGCACAGACATAGAGATCGAAATTGTAGTCCTTGACCACGATCGGTTCCGGTTCGGGTTCGGGTTTTTCACAACTTACTGCCATAGAGACCATCGAAACGAGTGCGACGGTCAGTGCGAAGAGGATTTTTTTAAGTGATTTCATAATTATTGGTTTTTATGTTTTTATAGGAATAATCTGAATTTGAGGTAGAACGCCCTGCCCGGCTTCTGCAGTTTATAGTTGTCAAATGCCAGTGCGTCGAAGAGGTTCGAACATTCGAGCGAGACGTTGTAGCGGCTGCTGTGCCACGAATAGTGCAGCGAAGCGCTGGTTATGTTTTGCGTCGGGACGCGGGATTTACTGCCCGGATAACCGTATGCCTCCCAGGTCAGATAGAACCAGTGAACCCACTGATGATCCAGCATCAGTCGCAGGCGGCTGCCGGGAATGACTATGTTGTTAAATGTGTAAGCAGCCTCCGCATTGAACCAGGTCCAAGGGCGGTTGGGCGTGCGGTTCATATATGTCACTGAAATGTCGCCGGACTGGGTGTATTTGCGC
>CAMZIP010000176.1 GCA_947307265.1 uncultured Bacteroidales bacterium
GGAATTCAGCGCCCATTATCTCGAAGGCGCAGGACTCGCTGCCCACTACGAAACCGTCGCCCAGCTTGCCTATGCAGAGGGGCTTGATGCCGTATTTGTCGCGGCAGGCATAGATGCGGCTCTTGGTCATAATGACGAAGGCGAATCCGCCCTCCACCATATTGAGGGCCTTGACTATGCGGTCGATGCGGTCCTCGTTGGAATTCTTCTTGATGAGATGGGCCAGCAGTTCGCTGTCGGTATCGGACTGGAAGATGGTCCCGTGCTTCTCCAGATAATCTGCAATCTGCCTGGAATTCACGAGATTCCCCTCGCCCGCTATTGCGAAGTCCCCGCTCTTATGATGGAAGAAGAGAGGCTCCACATTCTCGGGGCCGCCCTTGGATGCATTGGCATATTTCACGCTGCCTATGCCCATATGCCCCTTGAGTCCGGCAATGATATTGTCGTTGAAGACTTCGTTCAGCAAGCCCAGGCCGCGATAACGGTAGGAACGGCCTTCTTCGTCGAAGGTCGTGATGCCTCCGCCTTCCTGTCCGCGGTGCTGAAGGTTGTGCAATCCGTAATAAAGAAGGGTTGACGCGTTCTTGACGCCGTATATGGCAAGGACTCCCATATTATGATAACTTTAATTGTTCTATCCTTTCGAGAACGGTCTTGTAGGATGCGACCACGTCGCTGAGGTCCAGACGGAAACGGTCCTTGTCCAGGCGCCGGCCGGTCTGCTCATCCCACATACGGCAAGTATCCGGGCTGATCTCGTCGGAGATGATTATCTCCCCGTTGTCTGAGGCGCGGCCGAATTCGAGTTTCATATCCACCAGTTCGATTCCTGCCTTGTGGAGCAGCTCGGACAGCAGGTCGCCGGCGCGGCGGGCAACTGCGAACATCTCGTCTATCTCCTCGTAGCTGGCGAGCCCGAGGGCCACGGCGTGATGCTTGTTGATGATAGGATCTCCGAGTTCATCGCTGTTGTACTGCAAGTCCACGATGATGTTAGGAGTGGGAGTTCCATCCTCCACGCCCAGCAAGGTCGCCAGAGTACCCGCGATGCGCTTGCGCCAGGTAACCTCCAGCGGGATGATTTCGATCTTGCGGCAGAGCTGCTCGCGCTCCCCCGTCTTTTCGATGAAATGGGTCTTGATTCCGCAGCTGTTCAGATATCCCAGCAATATTGCGGAGATGCTGTTGTTCAGCACGCCCTTTCCGTCGAAACGGGCTCGTTTGATGCTGTCGTAAGCGAGGGTCACATCCTTGTATCGGAAAATGACCTTATTGGGATCGTCGGTCGAATAGACCTGTTTTTCGTTCCCATCGAATACAAGTTCTTTTTTTATCATTTGTTGCGAAAATAATTGACGGCGTTTTCAAAGATGGGCTGGTATCTTTCCCCGCTGATGTTCTTGAAGAGGTTCTTCTCGTAGCGCTCGCTATGACCCATCTTTCCGAGTATATGCCCGTCAGGGCTGAGTATTCCCTCGATATCGTAGCACGATCCGTTGGGATTATCGACATAACGGAAGGCAACCTGGCCGTTCGCGAAAAGCTCGCGGGCAAGTTCCTCGTTCACCACGAACTTTCCTTCGCCGTGGCTGAATGCAATGCTGTGGCGCTCGCCCAGCTTGAACGACGACAGCCAGGGAGAATCGACCGATGCGACCTCGGTGGTGGCTATCAGGGATATGTGCCTGTTGATGTCGTTGCGGAACAGCGTGGGAGAATCAGGGCCCGTGCAGCCCAGTTTCCCATAGGGCAGCAGTCCGCTCTTTACCAGGGCCTGGAAGCCGTTGCATATGCCCAGGATCAGGCCTCCGCGCTCCAGCAGGGCGGTGATGGCAGCGCCGACCTTGGCATTGTTGATGACGTCGGCAATGAACTTGCCACTGCCGTCCGGCTCGTCGCCCGATGAGAATCCGCCGCAGAAGGCCAGGATATGGCTCTCGTCGATGCGGGCGGCCAGGCCGTCGATGGATGCAAGGACGTCTTCGGGACGGAGGTTGCGGAAGATGAAGGGACGGACTTCGGCGCCTGCCTTGCGGAAGGCTTTTGCGGTGTCATAGTCGCAGTTGGTTCCGGGGAATACCGGCAAACAAACCACAGGACTCTGAACAGGCTCGCCAGTTCTGCGGACGCTCCCACAAGGCTTTACGCGACGGTCAAAGCAGGTACCGGGTTCCCCCTGCGGGACACGCGGAGGATACAACTTGAAGTAGCGCCCTTCGTAAACATTCTCCAGGGCCGCGAGTTCCATACATACGCCATTGATGCAGATGCCGCCGTCCGTCACGGTGCCAAGCAACTCAGCGGCGGGGAAATCAAGCTCTCCGGCCGCTTCCACCACGGCGGAACCGTATCCCAGAGAGAAGAGGTCCCTCTCGGAAACATCCACCTTCACGCCCAGGGCGTTGCCCATCGACATCTTCACCAACGCCTCGGCCACGCCACCGTAACTCAGCGACCAGGCGGAAACTATCTTCCCGGCCTTGACCTGGCTGGTGGGCTTCAGGTGATAGCTCTCCGCCTCGTC
>CAMZIP010000177.1 GCA_947307265.1 uncultured Bacteroidales bacterium
TCTCCGGATGAGGGTTAAACGGTCCCATACCGACCATCGGCACATCGAACTTCTTATAGAACAGGAGGTCGTCCGCCATATCCTCCGCCGTCTGGAACGGCATCCCGATCATTGCGCCAGTACCGGCCTGGTAGCCAATCTCTTTCAGGTCGTATAAAGCCTCAATCCTGCGGTCGTAAGAATGGTCTTCAGGGTGGATCTTACGGTAAAGGTCGGGGTTGGACGATTCGATTCGCAGCAGATACCTGTGCGCTCCGGCGTCGAACCACTCCTCATATACCTCGCGGGACTGCTCGCCCAGAGAAAGGGTAACCCCAAGAGGCGGGTCGTCTCTGGTATCGATGGACTTGATCGCCTTCAGCAGACGGGTAATCTTGCGGATGAAAGCCGCATCCGTGCGTTCACCGCCCTGGATAACCACAGACCCGAAGCGGCGGTCAGCTGCGACCTGTGCAGTCTCAAGTACTTCTTCCTCGGAAAGTTCACATCGCTGGCAATGGATATCCTTGCGGATTCCGCAGTAGAGGCAGTTCTTGACGCAGATATTTGAGATCTCGATGAGACCGCGCAGATAGACCTCCGGACCGATGGTCGCCACTTTGACACGATACGCCTCTTCGCGAAGCGCCTCTTCGAAAGCGATGTCATCGCAGGCAATGGCGGCGGCCAAGCCTTCCCGGTCAAGCGTAAGATCTGAAAGTTTCATAATATTCAGCGGGACCTCATCCCAGGCGCAAAAGTACTATTTATTTTGAAATTATTATCTTTGTGCGCCTAAACCTAAACCGATGCAAAATCTGACCATTGTTCCCGTCCAGGGCAAAAAGATGCTCCGGCAGTTCATCAACTTTCCGCTGGACCTCTATAGAGACTGTGACAAGTGGGTGCCCTCTTTCGAGGATGACGAATACAAATCGCTTGGCGATGATAATCCCTCCCTTGCATTCTGCGAACGCGAATTGTTTCTGGCAATGCGCGGAAAGCGGATTGTAGGCCGCGTGGCCGCCATCATCAACAATGCCGCCAACAAGAAATGGAACGAAAATACCGTCCGTTTCGGCTGGATAGACTTCGTGGAAGACTTCGAGGTGGCGAAAGCCCTCATCGACACGGTAGTGGAGTGGGGCAAGGCCCGCGGTGCGCAGAAGATCAAGGGTCCGCTCGGATTTACCGATATGGACCGCGAAGGTTTGCTGGTCGATGGTTTTGAGAACGAAAGCCCGTTCACCGTCATATACAATTTCCCGTACTACGGAGAATATCTGGAGCGTATGGGCTTCAGCAAAGATGCTGACTGGACGCAGCGTTTCATCGAATTTGCCGATGAACTGCCTCCGATGATGAAGTATGCAGACCTGGTCGAAGGCCGTTTCGGCGTGCGGATTTACCGCGCAAAGACGCTAAAGCAGATGGCCCGCCGCGGCCGCGAAATGTTCGACGTGCTCAACGCCGCATTTTCAGGGCTGTATGAATACAGCAAACTTACCGACGACCAGATTGACGGCTATGTCAAGCAGTACGTTCCCGTGCTCAACAAGGATATGGTGGCATTCGTAGTCAACGAGCAGGATCAGCTCGTGGCTTTCACGGTCACTATGCCGCACATCAGTTCAGGCGTGCGCAAGGCCCGCGGTCGCATTTTCCCGTTCGGTTGGATGCACATCCTGCCGCAACTCAATCCGCGCCGCAACCATATCGCAGAAGGCCTGCTGATCGGCGTGCTGCCCGAATACCAGGCCAAGGGCGCCGCGCTTCTGATGCTCAAATATCTCCACGAGAACTATATAAAATTGGGGATCAAGCGTTTGCTGCTCAATCCCCAATTGGAAGACAATCATAAGGTTCAGACACTGTTCGGGGATTACAATCCCCAGCCTTACCAGCGCCGTCGCTCTTACGCGAAAGAAATCTAATTCTTTGCCGCAAGTACCGCGTCGCAGACTTCGCCTACGGTGACTGGAGCCTTTGCCCCGTCAGGGAAGCGCATCTGGAACTTATCCTCGACAGCAAGTGACAATACCATAAGCGTGAGGGAATCTACGCCCAGTTCACGCACCAGTTCGGTATCAAAATTGGCGTTGCTCAGATCCGTGGCGGGACGGAGGTTTGTAAGAATCTCCTTGAGCCCTTCGAATACTTCTTCCCGTGTCATACGCGAGCAACCTTCATACTGCCCGTGCGCTTGAAATCCTCGGTGCGGACAGTTACCTTTATAATCTGATGAGTGCTCGGCAGAGTTGCATTGATCTTCTTGACCAGGTTGTGCATATATGCCTCGACCTCTTCCCACGGCTTGCCTTCGAATGCCGGCATAAACGGCAGGATCTCGATTGCAATCACGCGTGCGCCGTTGAAGTCATCTTCCTTGACCATTGCGTCGCGGACGCAAGGATCAGCATAGAAAGGCTCCTCAAGGCTCTCGGGGCTTACGTTTTCGCCGTTGGCGAGAATGATGAGGTTCTTGATGCGGCCGGTGATATAGAGGAAGCCGTCCTCGTCGAAGC
>CAMZIP010000178.1 GCA_947307265.1 uncultured Bacteroidales bacterium
ATAATCGAAAAAATGACTTCTTTGTTTTGATTATTAAAAAAATAACCATACATTTGCATCCCCAATTGGTTTTGGGCAACAAGCAAACTTAACTTTATATATATAATTTTATAAACATTTAAGATCATGACAAAGGCTGATATCGTCAACGAAATCGCTAAGTCCAAAGGCGTTGAAAAGATTCTTGTTCAGAAGGTAGTAGAAGGTTTTATGGAAAGCATCGAGGATTCGCTCGCACACGGTGAGAACGTTTACCTTCGTGGTTTCGGCAGCTTCATCGTCAAGAAGCGCGCTACCAAGACTGCTCGTAACATCTCAAAGAACACGACTATCGTCATCCCTGAGCATAACATCCCTGCATTCAAGGCCGCTAAAGTGTTTGTCAACAAACTTAAATAACATACACAAATGCCTAACGGAAAAAAGCACAAGAGACATAAGATGGCTACGCACAAGCGTAAGAAGCGCCTGCGTAAGAATCGGCATAAGAAGAAGTAATTGAATTGCCGCCATTTTAGCTCAGATATAATCTAAAGCAACTTTTTTCGCAAAATTGCTTTAGATTATTTATTTTTGTAAACAATGGATAAGGAAGAGAAAGAGAAAGATCTGATAATCGATGTGCATCCTGACGAGGTCTCCATCGCCCTGATGGAGAATCACAGGCTCATCGAGTATAATACTGAGAAGACGTCCGGCAAGGCTTACAACGTCGGGGACGTCTATCTCGGCAGGGTCAAGAAACTCCTTCCCTCGCTCAATGCCGCTTTCGTGGACATAGGCGACGAGAAGGATGCTTTCGTTCATTATCTCGATCTTGGTCTTAACTTCACGGCATTCGATACTTTTGCCAAGAAGATCAATCCCAATACCGATGCTGCCACGCTCTACGGCGGTATCCAGATAGGTGAGCCGCTGGAGAAGGAGGGACGCATCGAACGCCACCTGTCGCCCGGACAGCCCATCATCGTCCAGATAGTCAAGGAGCCTATTTCCACCAAAGGTTCGCGCCTGACGGCGGAGATTTCCATCGCCGGACGAAATATGGTCCTGCTGCCTTTCGGGACGAAGGTCAACATTTCGCAGAAGATTTCCTCCAAGGAGGAACGCCGCCGCCTCGAGAGGCTGGTCTATAGCATCCTGCCGCCCAATTACGGCGTTATCGTCCGTACCGCGGCAGAGGGCAAGAAGGCTGCAGTGCTCGACGCCGAGCTGCGTTCGCTCATCCGCAAGTGGGAGGACAGCTGGCCGCGCCTGGCACGCGCCAAGACCGTTCAGCTTCTCTTCAGCGAGAACAGCCGCACCACCACTATCCTGCGCGACCTGCTCAACGATTCGTTTACCAGCATCGTCGTCAATGACGAGACGGTCTATCACGAAGTTTGCGACTATATCCGGCTGATCAGTCCCGATAAGGAGAAGATCGTCCGCCTGTATAAGGGTTCGGAGCCGATTTTCGACCATTTCGAGGTCTCCCGCCAGATCAAGGGCGCATTCGGCAAGATAGTCTCCATCCGCCAGGGCGCGTACCTGGTCATCGAGCATACCGAGGCGCTGCACGTCATCGACGTCAACAGCGGTACGCGTACCAAGCTCAAGACGCAGGAGGATAATTCATTCGAAGTCAACCTTCACGCGGCTGACGAGATTGCGCGGCAGATGCGCCTGCGCGATATGGGCGGCATCGTCATTGTCGATTTCATCGATATGGACAACGGCGAGCATCGCAACCTCCTCTATAAGCATATGCAGGAGGCGATGGCGGAAGACCGTGCAAAGCACACCGTGCTGCCGCTGACCAAGTTCGGGTTGATGCAGATCACCCGCCAGAGGGTTCGTCCCGTGACTGAGATAGCCACGGCCGAGACCTGTCCGACCTGCCACGGTACCGGCAAGATCGGACCTACGCTGCTCGAGGACGAGAGACTCGAGCGCCAGCTTGCCTTTTACGTAAAGGAAAAGAATATTAACCGCTTCATACTCCGCGTGAGCCCCATTATGGCGGCTTACCTGACAAAGGGATTTAATTCGTTCCGCCGCCGCTGGGAACGCAAGTACCACAGCCGCATCAAGGTCGAGGCCGATTCGGGCTTCACCATCCTGCAGAGCATCTGGTGCGGGGCGAACGGAGATCCGCTCGAGGAGTAGGCGCTTACCTTTTATATTATGGCAAAGGCAACCAAAAGAAAGAAGAAGGGCAAAGAGGCTCTTTTCTCCCAGGAACCGCTGCGACGCACGTTCCGCAAGACCATCCTTTTCAACAGCAAGGAGGTAGATGCCATCAACCGCTACTGCGAAAAATATGGTATCCACAGTAAGTCAGCGTTTTTCAGGAATGTGATCATCTCTCACATTCTCGAGCAGACCAACGCAAACTATCCGAAACTGTTCTAGGGCGCAAATTTTTTTTGAAAAAAAGTCGATTTTTTTTGAAAAAAATTTGGAGAAAAAGAAAAAGTGTGTACCTTTGCAGTCCCGTTTCGGAAAGAGCGGGGAAGATGA